>CAZUOS010000128.1:0-5012 GCA_964621415.1 uncultured Azospirillum sp. | reverse complement strand
CGCGCCTTGGCGTGTTCGTATTCCTCGAGCACGACAATCCCGGCACCTTCGCCCATCACGAATCCATCGCGGCCCTGATCCCACGGACGGGAAGCCTCGCTCGGAGTCTCGTTATAGCCTGTCGAAAGCGCGCGCGCCGCCGCGAAGCCAGCAATGCCCACGCGGCAGACCGCCGCTTCCGCCGAGCCGGCGACCATCACATCGGCGCTGCCATATTTAATCAGCCGTGCCGCATCGCCAATCGCATGCGCGCCGGTCGAGCAGGCGGTGACCACCGAATGGTTCGGGCCTTTCAGCCCGTGCTTAATGGAAACCTGGCCGGAGGTAAGGTTAATCAGCGATGCGGGAATAAAGAACGGCGAGACGCGGCTCGGCCCTTTTTCCGCCATCAGCAGCACCGTGCGCTCAATCTCCTGCAAGCCGCCGATACCCGAGCCGATCATGACGCCTGCCCGAACACGCTTTTCCTCGGTCGAGAGATCGATGCCCGACTGTGCAATGGCTTCGTCCGCCGCCGCAATCGCAAAATGGATAAAATCATCCATCTTTTTCTGTTCTTTGGGCTCGATATGATTGTCGGCGTTGAACTCGCCCGCCCCGGTTCCGCGCGGCACCTGACCGGCGATTTTTGCTTTGAGATCCGACGTCTCGAACTTGGTCACGGTCGAGATCCCGGATTCGCTGGCAATCAGGCGCTTCCACACATGATCGATCCCCACACCCAGCGGCGTTACCAATCCCATTCCCGTCACAACAACACGGCGCGTCATAGCATACTCCTAGTTAAGCTTGGAACCTATATAAAAAGCAAGGGCAACCCAACGTGACGGTGGATTGCCCTGCTCTGATTATCCCAACATTGGGTAATACTTACTTCGCTGCGTTGGCTTCGATGTATTTCACCGCATCGCCAACCGTCTGGATTTTCTCGGCGGCATCGTCCGGGATTTCCACGCCGAACTCTTCTTCAAACGCCATCACCAGCTCCACGATATCGAGCGAGTCAGCGCCAAGATCATCAATGAAGTTGGCTTCGGGGGTTACTTTGGCTTCATCAGCACCCAGATGCTCAACCGCAATCTTTTTTACGCGAGCAGCAATATCAGACATGGAATCCTCAAACGTTAGTGAATCGAATACTCTAAACGGGGGCGGCTTAGCACACCTTAAAACAAATTGGCTAGTGAAAATTTTCGGTGCTGTTAACTACTTGCATCAACAAAACTTCCTGCTATAGAGCGCAGCCATTAGGATTGACGTTATGACCAAAGAAGAATTGCTCGAGTTTAAAGGTGTCGTGGCAGAAGTGCTGCCGAACACCATGTTCCGCGTGAAGCTGGAGAATGGCCACGAGGTGCTGGCGCACGCGTCGGGGTCGATGCGTAAAAACCGCATCCGCGTCCTCGCGGGCGACAAGGTAACGGTCGAGATGACGCCGTACGATCTCACCAAGGGCCGGATCAAGTTCCGTGAAAAATAAGGCGCAAACGGTGCCGCTGGTGTTGGCGTCGGCCTCGCCGCGCCGGGTGGCGCTGCTGCAGCAGATCCATATCGTGCCGGATGAAATTATCCCCGCCGCGATCGATGAATCCCCCATGCATAACGAACTTCCCGCACGCTATGTGGCGCGCGTGGCGCAAGCGAAAGCGCGGCATGTCGCCGCATTGCGGTCGGGGGCGTGCATTCTCGCGGCGGATACGGTGGTGGCCCTTGGCCGCCGCATTCTGCCCAAGGCCGAGGAAGAAGCCACCGCCCGCCACTGCCTGAACCGACTCTCTGGCCGCCGTCACCGGGTGATGACCAGCGTGGCCGTTATCACGCCGGAGGGCACCCTGCGGCAGCGCACCGTAGGCAGTGTTGTGCGGTTCGCCTGCCTCACCCCCGCGATGATCGAGGCCTATCTCGCCAGCGGCGAGTGGCACGGCAAAGCGGGCGGCTATGCCATTCAGGGGATGGCGGAAGGGTTTGTGCCATTTCTCTCCGGCTCATTCAGCAACGTGGTTGGGCTACCGCTCTATGAAACGCGCCAGTTGCTGCACGCCGCAGGCGTGGGCCTTATTCCGGATTGCGCATAAACTCGGGAATCGGCGGTGGGGCCTGTTCGCCTCGATAGGCGTGAATGGTCGAGAGCATGGCCACCAGCAGCGGCTCAAGATCGGCTCCACTGGCGGCAGAAATCGCAAAAAGCGTGCTCGGGGCCTTGCGCGAGGAAGCAGTTTTCCCCCCCATCGCTTTCTTGAGTGCGGCCAGTTTTTTCTTGATCTCGGCAGGGCTCAACGCGTCGCACTTATTGAGGGCGACCAGTTCTGGCTTATCTGCCAGGGCATCGTCATACGCTTCTAGTTCGGCGCGCACGGTGCGGTAAGCTTCGGCGACATCCTCTTGCGTGCCATCCACCAGATGCAGCAACACGCCGCAACGTTCCACATGGCCGAGAAACTTGAGGCCAAGCCCACGGCCTTCGGCGGCACCCTCAATCAACCCCGGAATATCGGCGAGCACGAACTCCGCATCGCCCACATGCACCACGCCCAATTGTGGCGACAGGGTCGTGAACGGATAATCCGCAATCTTCGGCCGCGCTCGGCTGACCGCTGCAAGAAACGTCGATTTCCCCGCATTCGGAAGGCCGATCAGCCCCGCATCCGAGAGTAGCTTCAGCTTCAGCCACAGCGTGCGTTCCTCGCCCTTTTCGGCCGGTACCGATTGACGCGGCGCCTGATTGGTCGAGGATTTGAAATGCAAATTGCCAAGCCCCCCACGGCCACCTTTGGCCAGCACAATCTCCTGTCCGGCCTCGGTAAGGTCGGCGAGCAATGTCTCGCGGTCTTCGTCGTAAATCTGGGTGCCGACGGGCACGTCGAGCCACAGATCCTCGGCCGATTTGCCATAGCGCTGCTTGCCCATGCCATGCTGGCCGCGTGCGCCTTTGAAGTGCTGCTGAAAGCGATAATCGACGAGCGTATTCAGCCCCGTCACCGCGCGCATGATGATGCTGGCACCGCGCCCGCCATCGCCGCCATCCGGCCCGCCTTCGGGGATGAACTTCTCGCGCCGGAAGCTGATGCAGCCTTCGCCGCCATCGCCGGATTTCACATAGATTTTTGCTTCATCAATGAATTTCATGGGCGGGGTTTCTTCTCAAGTTGAAAACCAATCGTGCGTGCCGAGGTTTTCGGTTTTTGCTGCATGCGTTTCACCTGGCCATCGAGCCGGTCGATATCCTCGACCAACACCTCAATCACCGAGGCGGTGCGGGCCTGCTTGTGCTCCAATCGCTCCACCCGTTGCGCCAGCTCCTGCTGCGCAACCGTCGCCTCGCGCAGCTTCACAAACGCGCGCATGATCGCGATGTTCATCTGCACCGCGCGCTCGCTGTTCAGCACCGAAGAAAGCATGGCCACGCCAAGCTCGGTGAATCCATGTGCCTGATAGCGGCGGCCACCATGCGAACTTGAGGCTGCAATTTGCAGCCTCAAGTCACGTAACTCATTGTCCGATAAGGTGAACATGAAGTCGGAAGGGAAGCGATTCAGGTTCCGTTTAACGGCGGTATTGAGGTTGCTGGTGCGCACCTGATAAAGCGCCGCGAGGTCGGAATCGAGCATCACTTTTTTCCCACGCACCACATGGATCATCCCCTCGATGGAGGTGGGAGTATGGGGTAATTGGAGGGGCTTAGAGCGGGGTTTATTTGACATCAATTTGCCTGCGGAATGGCATGCTGTATGACAGATCCTAGCCTAAAACGCAACAATCAATTGTTATATAATAATATTACCCAACTGCAAAGCGCACGCGGCTGCGCTTGCCCGAAGCGCCGGGCTGGCCAAACCGCTTGCGGGTGAGGGCGAGCATCATCCCCATGCCGCCCGCCATCGCAATGAGGGACGAGCCGCCATAGCTTAAGAAAGGCAGCGTCATGCCCTTGGCGGGCAGCAAATTCACCGCCACGCCCATATTCACCATGGCCTGAATGCCGAACTGGGTGAGCAAGCCGCCGACGGCGATCATGCGGAACGTGTCCGTCTCGCGGCTCATACGCAGGAATCCGCGCACCACAATCACCGCGAACAGGGCGATGATAAGCATGCAGAACAGCAAGCCAAACTCCTCACCCGCGACCGAGAAAATAAAATCCGTGTGGCTATCGGGGATGTGCTGTTTCACCAGGCCCTCGCCCGGGCCACGGCCAAACCACCCGCCGCCCTTAAAGGCTTCGAGCGATTTTTCGACCTGATAGTTGTCGCCGCTGGCAGGATCAAGAAAACGGTCAATGCGTTTGGCCACGTGCGGCAGCGCGAAATACGCCCCGACAATGCCGCCAACGCCCAGAATCGCCATGCCCGCCACCCATAAGAACGGCAGCCCCGCAAGGAAAAACTGCACACCGAACATGCCGGTGACGGTGAGCGTCATGCCGAAATCCGGCTGCGTAATCAGCAGCACCGCCACAATGATATAGGCCCCGACCGCGAGCCGATAGCTGGGGAAATCCGGCCGCGCCATCCCTTGCGCGAAAATCGAGCCGAGCAACACCGCGAAACACGGCTTCATGAACTCCGACGGCTGGATGGAAAGCCCGCCAAACTTAATCCAGCGGATCGCGCCTTTATTTTCAAAGCCAATGGCGGGTAGTGCAAGCATCATCAGCAAGCTGGCGATAAAGCCAAAGAAGGCGATTTTACGAATGCGCGCCTCGTCGAGGATCGACACCGCAATCATCACCAGGGTCGAGAGCGCGAGGAAAATCTGGTGACGCGAAACAAAATAAAACTCCGGCAGGCCAATACGACGGGCGACCGGCGGGCTTCCCGCCATCACCAAAAACAGGCCGATCGAAATCAGCGCCATCATGCAAAAAAGCGCAGTACGGTCGACGGTCCACCACCAACGGCCAAAGGCGCTGGTATTGCGGCGATCAAGCGGCTGACGGGCCATGGGGGCCTCCACGTTTGGGCAATGATTCCAGAGCCTCTAGCTCCCCCCTTGAGGGGGAGCCAAATCGCTCT
>CAZUOS010000127.1:2300-5051 GCA_964621415.1 uncultured Azospirillum sp. | reverse complement strand
CGGAGTTTTTGAAAGCCAAAAAGCTGCCCGAAACCCTGAAAACATGGGTGAATACCTCGCTCGGGGAAACGTGGGAGGAAAGCGGCGAAAGCGTCGAGGCGGATGTGCTTCTGAGCCGCAAGGAGAACTGGGGCAAGGATGCGCCCGAACCCGTGGTGCTGGTCACCGCTGGGGTGGACGTGCAAGGCGACCGCCTTGAGGTGGAAGTCAAAGGCTGGGGCTTGGGTGAAGAGTGCTGGTCACTGGATTACCGTGTGTTTTACGGTGATCCAGCGCAAAGCATGGTGTGGCAGGAATTGGATGCGTTTCTGCTGCAACCTATCCGCAGCAAGCTGGGCGTGAATCTGAATATCGCCTGCGTGTGCGTGGACTCTGGCGGTCACCATACGCAAGCGGTGTATGAGTTTTGTGGTGCGCGTGCGGTGCGCGGCGTGTTCGCTATCAAAGGGATTAGCCAAACGGCGAAACCTCTGGTGGGACGGCCAAGCAAGAACAACCGCTACAAACTGCGACTCTATCCTATCGGCACGGATACAGCGAAGGAAGTTATCTTCAGCCGCCTTCGGCTCACCGAGCCTGGGGCGGGTTATTTCCATTTTCCGCTGGAACGTGACCGCGAGTATTTCTTGCAGCTGACGGGTGAGAAGCAAGTCACGCGCTTTGCAAAAGGTGTTTCAAAACGGGAATGGATTAAAACCCGCGCCCGAAACGAGGTGCTGGACTGCACGGTGTATGCGCTGGCGGCTTTCAAGCTACTCAATCCAAACCTCGCAAAGCTTGCCGAGGATTTGGAGAACGCGCCGCGCATTACGCCAGAGCAAATGGATCAAGACATTAAAAACAACCAAAACCATGCGTGGATTCCGCGCATGGACAACTGGCTATCAAGGTAAACAATGGCATTTACGCAATCACAATTGGACGCACTGGAAGCGGCAATCGCCTCTGGCACGCTTGAGGTACGCACGGGCGATAAGTCGGTGCGCTACCACTCGCTCGACGAGATGATAAAGCTCCGCGACGTAATCCGTAACCAACTGAATGCTGACGCGCAAACACCGACCAGTCGTGCCAGCTTCGCCAGTTTCGTGAGGGATTAGCCATGTGGATTGACGACATCATCGGGGTGTTTTCCCCACAATCGGCGTTCAAGCGGAAGCAAGCCAGAATCGCAATGGATATGCTGGCGCGTGGCTATGAAGGCGCGAAAACTGGCAGACGGATTGATGACTGGCTGACCAGTGGCAATTCAGCCAATGCAGAAGTTGGAAGTGCTGGTAACCGCCTGCGCGAACGGGCGCGGGATTTGGTACGCAACAACTGCTACGGCAGCAAAGCAATAGAGATTTTCGTCGGTAACGCCATCGGCGAAGGTATTTCTGCACAGGCACGCACCAGTTCTGACCGCTTGAATAAGCAGATTATGGAGGCGTGGAACGAATGGTGCAAATTCTGCGATGCGGAGGGCGACCTTGATTTCAAGGGTATTCAGGCACTCGCGGCGCGAGCCATGTTTGAAAGCGGCGAATGTTTCATCTTGTTTCGGGATCGTGGATTTAACACCAACATGCGCGTGCCGCTGCAATTGCAAGTGCTGGAATCCGATTTTCTTGATAGCGCAAAATCCACCGTCGGTGAAAACGGCAACACCATCCGTCAGGGCATTGAGTTCGACCAGCAAAATCGACGTGTTGCTTATTGGATGTGGCCACAACACCCAGGCGAAGCCATTGTAGGAAAAGCCAGCTTCAAAAGTGTTCGCGTGCCTGCCGATATGGTGGTGCATGTGTTCCGCAAGCTGCGCCCTGGTCAGACACGCGGTGTCACGGCTTATGCCCCCTCGATGGTGCGGATGCGTGACCTTGACGGTTATGATGATGCGGAATTATGGCGCAAAAAGATTGAAGCCTGTTTTGCCGCCTTCGTTGTGCAAAATAACGGCGCGGACGGACCCATCGTCGGCAATGTGGTGAATAAAGCTGCCAACAGCGGCACAAGTGGAGAGCCTGAACGGGTGGAGCAATTCCGCCCTGGTATGATTGAATATCTGCATCCTGGTGAGGACATACGCTTCGGCAACCCTACCAGCGACGGGAATTATGAATCTTATGAACGGGTGCAGCTGCACGCCATAGCCGCAGGACTTGGCATTACTTACGAGCAGCTGACGGGCGACCTGTCACAAGTGAACTACAGTTCCTTGCGTGCTGGATTGCTTGAGTTCCGCAGCCTGATTGAGATGCTGCGTGGCCATGTATTCATACCCAAAATCTGTGAACCCGTGTGGCGCAGGTTTATCGAACGCGCCTTTATTGCTGGTGCGATCAGCAAGGTTGATTATGCCGTCAGTTGGACACCGCCCAAGTTTGAGATGATCGACCCGCTGAAAGACGCGCAGGCCGACACGTTGATGATGCGTAACGGCACGTTGACACTGAAAGAAGCCATCGCCCGAAACGGTTACGACCCAGAGAAGCAGATTCAGGAAATAGCCGACACATTCCAGCTGCTCGACCAGTTGGAAATGACGCTCGACATGGATCCACGAAAAACTGCCAAGAGCGGCGTGGTGCAAACCCCTAACGATGGAGCAAGTAATGACCAAACCACCAAACCTGCAAACGAGTAAACTGCCACTGCAAACACGGCTGGCGACACTGGACGCGGAATCGGAAGACCGCGTGTTCAATGTCATCTTCACCACGGGCGCGGTGGTGCGGCGTTACAATTTCATGGCCGATGAGATGTATG
>CAZUOS010000127.1:0-2200 GCA_964621415.1 uncultured Azospirillum sp. | reverse complement strand
TTCACCACGGGCGCGGTGGTGCGGCGTTACAATTTCATGGCCGATGAGATGTATGACGAGGAACTGGTGGTGAACCCCACCTCCGTGCGCCTCGGCAGGCTGAACTCTGGTGCTGCCCCCGTACTCGATACCCATAGCGACTTCGCGCTTGAGAATATCAAGGGCGTGGTGGTGGGCGGCAGTGCACGCATCGAGGACGGGCTTGGCTATGCCAGCCTGAAGATCGACGGCGGCCAGGAAAGCGAACCCATACTTCGCAAGATTCGGGATGGCATCATCCGCAACGTCAGCGTTGGCTACCGTGTCCACCGATACGAGGTCATTCGCAGTGATGGCGCGGTGCCGCTTTACCGTGCCGTCGATTGGGAGCCATACGAAATTTCACTGGTTCCTATCGGCGCGGATGCTGGTGCTGGCATCCGTTCCAACCCTCACACATTCCCGTGTGAGATTCTTAACTACCAACCCCCAAAGGAGAACCGTTCTATGACGTACAATGAAACCCAGCCGACTGATTTCCCCGATCACACGGAGAACCCGTCGGCAACCACCACCGCTGAAACACAGGCAGACGCGGCGGATACGACCCAACCCGACCAGCTGCGTGCCGAAGGCGCGTTGGTTGAGCGGAGACGTGTAGCAGAAATCACCAAAATCACCCGTGCCGCTATGTTGCCCGACACCTTCGCGCAAAAGCTGGTGAATGATGGCACTGCCGTCACACAGGCACGCAAGCTGGTGTTGGATGAGCTGGAACGCCGCAGTAGCCCCGCCAATGAAATCCGTCCGCATGTGTCGATTGTGCGCGATGAGATGGATTCGGCGCGAGCGATGGTGGAAAATGCGCTGCTACACCGCCATGATCCGCAGAAATATAAGCTGGATGATGGTGCGCGTGAGTATCGCGGCATGTCGCTGATGGAGATTGGCCGCGATATGCTTGAGCGTCGTGGCATCCGTGCGCGTGGCCTTTCCAAATCGGAAGTGGCAGGCATGATGCTGGGGCTGGAAACTCGCGGTGGATTACACTCCAACAGCGATTTTCCGTTCATTCTGGCAAACGTGGCGAACAAAACCCTTCGCAATGCCTATGAAGCGGCACCGCAAACCTTCAAAGGATTTTCCCGCCAAACCACCAACCCCGATTTCAAGACCATCGCACGCACACAGCTGGGCGATGCGCCTTCGCTGGATAAGGTGAACGAAGCGGGTGAATTCAAGCGTGGCACAGTGGGTGAAGCGCGGGAACAATACGCGCTTGCTACCTATGGCAAGGTCGTGGCTGTCACCCGCCAGACCATCATCAACGATGATCTGGGGGCGTTTACACGCTTGCCAGAAATGTTTGGCCGTGCCGCTGCTGACCTTGAAAGCGATACGGTATGGGGCATCATCACCAGCAACCCGACGATGGGTGATAGCGTGGCATTATTCCACGCAACACACGGCAATCTTGCGGGTACAGGTACAGCCATTGGCATCACGCCACTTGGTGATGGCCGTGCTGCACTGCGTAAGCAAAAAGGCTTGAATGGACGCTTCATTAACGTGCAGCCGAAATTCTTGTTAGTGCCTGCTGCAATCGAAACCGTGGCACAACAATATGTGACACAGACCAATATCGTCTTCGCAAAGGCATCGGATTATAACCCGTTTGCCAATACGTTGCAGGTAGTAGCAGAGCCTCGCCTTGATGCGAACTCACTCATTTCCTGGTATCTCGCTGCTGACCCTGCCCAGATTGATACGATTGAATATGCGTATCTCGAAGGTCAGGAAGGCGTGTATCTGGAAAGTCGCGTCGGCTTTGATGTCGATGGTGTGGAACTGAAAGCACGCCTTGATTTCGCTGCCAAAGCGATTGACTGGCGCGGCTTCTGGAAAAACCCAGGCGCATAAGCCTTTTCTATCTAACGACCTAACCACCAGCGGCTTTAAGCCGCTTTTTTTGTATCTAAACCAAAGGAGAATCACATGAAGAACTTCGTTATGGAGGGTAAAACAATCACCCTCACAGCCCCTTATGCCGTCACAGCTGGTCAGGGGTTGCTAGTCGGCTCTGCATTCGGTGTGGCATCTGGTGATGCCGCAATTTCTACCGATGTGGAAGCGGTTTTGGAGGGCGTGTTTACGCTCACTAAAGCCACTGGTGCCGCATGGACAGTCGGTGCGCTCATTTACTGGGATAATGCGGCGCGTA
>CAZUOS010000126.1:2251-5057 GCA_964621415.1 uncultured Azospirillum sp. | reverse complement strand
TAGAATATCTGCTGCGTTTCGCTGCTCTCGGGGGCCACGCCAATCTTGATGATTTTTTCTGCGTTTTTGTTGTATTTGACAGCGTTGGTAATGAGGTTGCGAAAAACCTCTGTGACTCGGGGTACATCGCACACAATGGTGGGGAGCGGCTCGGGAATGAGTATTGCCGCGCCTTTTTCCTGTAGGGTGGTTTCCATCATCAGCGCAATGTCCTGAATCACCCGGTTCAGGTCGACGGATTGTACCGCCAGTTCTTGTCTGCCCAGGCGCGAGAAATAGAGCAGGTCGTCGACCAATTGCTCCATCCGCTTGCAGAGATACACCATGCGGTTGAGGCGTTTTTTGCCGCCTTCTTCCAGCTTGTCCGCATAGTCCTCGAGCAGGAAAAGCGCGTTGTTGGTGAGGCCACGGATTGGCTCTTTCAGATCGTGCGAAGCGATATAGGCGAAATCGTCCAACTCCTGATTGCTGCGTTTGAGCTTTTCGAGATAGCTCTGGATGGCGGCCTCGGCCTCTTTGCGTTGGCTAATGTCGCGCACGGTGCCGACGAACATGCATTCCGCGCCCAGGCGCATTTCGTTGATGCCAAGCTCCATCGGGAATACGCTGCCATCCTTGCGTTGGCCGAATACCTCGCGGCCGATGCCGATGACTTTCTTTTCGCCCGTGTCGAGATAATGCTTCACGTAGCCGTCATGGCCTTCGCGGTAGGGGGCGGGCATGAGGAGCTTGATGTTTTGGCCAACGACCTCTTCGGGCTGATAACCGAAAATATGTTGAGCGGCGGGGTTGAAACTTTGGATGATGGCGTGGCTGTCGATGGTAATGACCCCGTCGAGCACGGTATTCATAACGGCCGACAAACGGATGGCCTCGCGCTTGATGCGGTCTTCGCTATTGCGGCGTTCGGTGATGTCGCGCACCATGCCAACAAAAAGGCGTTGGCCGCCTACCCATACTTCGTTGACCGCTAATTCCATGGGGAAGATTCGCCCATCCTTGCGGCGGCCCATCACCTCGCGGCCGATGCCGATGACTTTTTTTACGCCGGTGGTGGCGTAATCATCGATATACCCGTCATGCTCGCTGCGGTAGGGTTCTGGCATCAGCATCTTGATGTTTTGTTGCAGCACTTCTTCCGGGGTGTATCCGAAGATTTTGTGGGCCCCCAGGCTGAAGCTTAAAATATGCGCCTTGCTATCGATGGTGATGATGCCATCGGGCACGGTGTCGAGCACGGCGTTGAGCGGGATTTCTACCTGTAGTGTTGTTTCCTGCATCGTTGTTCCCGATGAGCCTGTTGGCGAAAGATAAACCGCTGGTTGTGTATAAGGACATTATTATTTTTAGATTGCAATCACATTTTATCTTTTAATTCCCTAATGCTTCACGAATCGACGTGATGAGTTTTGCGGGTGTCAGTTTGTTTTTGTCCAGACAACAAAATACACCTTGCGAGTTCGCTGTCTGCGCGAGCACGTCGTTATGCATGGCGCTGATAAAAACAATCGGTGGTAGTTTCGTGTGGTCGCGCTTCAACGCGGCAAGAAGCTGAAATCCGTCGGCCCCGTACATCATGAAATCGAGAATAATGCAGTGGGGCTGATGCGCAACAAACGCATCCAGCCCGGCGCGGGCATTTTCTGCCTCCACGATATGGTAGCGGTGCGCGCCGGTAGCCAGCCAGCTTTTATAGAGTTTGCGGTCGGCCTTGCTGTCATCGACGATTAAAATCGTGGCGCGCGAGGGGCTGGAGGCACCGGGTTTGAGGCGCACGCCGACGCCTTCGAGAGGGTCGTTCATGAAGCGAATGCCTTCGCGTTCCAGCGCTTGTTGAATGCATTGCATGGTGCTGATTTTGGGGTCTGTCTGTGCGCCACGTTCGATATTATTCAGGGTGGCGATGGAAACCCCCGCCTTTTGTGCCAGTTCACTTTGCTTGATATCAAGCAGGGCGCGGGCGGCTCGGATTTGGTTGGGACGCAGCATAATAGCTTTTAAACCTATTTATTGCTATAAATCTATGTCTTATTATTATCATAATAGATTGTCTGTCGCTAGCGGTTTTGCTGTAAGCGCCCGCACGCAATGGATTTATCGGCGGGCTGACTTAATTGCCACGCTCGACCCGCACCACGCGGGTGTGGCAGAGCAGGTCGTGCAGGGCGACGCGTTCTTGGGTGAAGGCAACGCTGAGGCATCCCAGCCCGCCGAGCGGGCCCATCGAGAGGCCGCTTGCCAGGTGGCGCAGGGCGGATTCCAGCAGGCTGAGGCCGCGGCCGCTGGCATGGATCACCTCAATGCCGCAAAAGCGTTTGCCTGGGGTTGCGCGCCAGGGGCCGGCGACAAAATAGATGTTGTAGAGGGCGGAGACCAGCAGTGGGATCACCAGATCGCTTGGGCTGAACGCGTGGGTGATGAGGTCGAGAAGTGCAGGGCCAGCAGTGCTTGTATCCGTGCCTGGCGGCAGCAGACCTGTGGCGATCAAGGCTTGCAGGTCGGCGTTGGCGGCGTTCTCGAGATTGACTTCCTGCGCGCGGGCGACGCTGCCTAGCAGCCAATCCGCCACATAGCTGAGGATGCCGACCAACAGCACGTCGTAGCCATAGGCGTGCGAACGCTTCCAGAAACCGGCATAGCGCGGTGTAAGGGCGGGCGAGGGAGCGGCGGGGGCTGTCATGCCCAGGCATTATACAGGCCGCCGCGCCGAGTTCAATTCGCTAGATGACGCCCCTGCTTCTGCCGTGCATCCGAAAATGGGCTAATCGCGATCACGCGGTTTGCGGAAAGGACGGTCGCCCGAGGG
>CAZUOS010000126.1:0-2151 GCA_964621415.1 uncultured Azospirillum sp. | reverse complement strand
TAGGGTTTGCGGTCGCCGTAAGGCTTCTTCTCCCCGTAGGGCTTGCGCTCGCCGCGATCTTCCCGCGGCTTATAGGCACGGCGCGGGCGTTCTTCGCCGTCGTCGCGCGGTTTGTATTCACGGCGCGGACGTTCGCGCTGTTCGCGTTCGGTGCGTTGTTCCTGTTCGGCTTTGGCGGCATCACGCTCGGCGCGTTCCGCATCCTTGGCGGCGACTTTGAGGCCGTGCTTCAGGGCGACAATCAGGCGGCTGACTTCCTCGAGCGCGGCCAGGGTTTCCTCGCTCGCGGTCTCGTCGAGATAGCCCAGGCGACCGGCGAGGGTGATCTGGGTCATCAGCTCGGCATTGCTGCTTTGTGCTTTGCTGTAGCTATCGGTCATGCCGAATTCGTTGTTGCGACCACTGGCGGCGGCAATGCTGGAAGCCACGCTGAGGGCGGTTCTGCGCATCTCCTGAGCGAGGCCCTGATGCTCGCGCGCAGGGAAATCTTCGGTTGCGGCATAGAGGCGCTCGGCGAGGGCCACGGCTTTCTGCCAGGCAGGCAGTTCCTGATAATCCCGCGCAGCGGAAACGCCGGCGGTGCGTAGGGTTTGGGTCGTCATGGAAAAATCTTTCAAGGTCAAGGTGTGGCGGGGCATAACGCCCTTTTCACGAATAATTTGCCAGTTTGTTGCGGAGAAAATCGTTGCACAGTCCGACAAACCGCTGGCCGACAGCCCCGCTATCGTCGGCGCGTCTCGCCGAACTGTGCAAGGGCTTTCTCCAGCAACAAACTGGCAAATTATTCGTGAAAAGGGCTTTAACGGATGTTCGGCCCGCTGCCTAGTAAAATCTGGGGAAAGAATTGCGCACGGGCTTGTGCCCGGCGGGCGCATGGCTAGAGTGCTCTGCCGTTGTGGTTAAGCGACGGTTCCAAAAACAACGATGAGGCAAGCCATGCAAAAACTAGAAACCGGTGCGGTTGAATCCACCAAGCTGCGCAGTTATATCGAGCGTATTGAACGTCTTGAAGAAGATAAGGCAGGCATCGCCAGCGACGTGCGCGATGTGTTCGCGGAAGCCAAATCGAATGGTTTTGACGTGAAGGCCATGCGGCAGATTCTGAAGCTGCGCAAAATGAAAGCCAATGAGCGTACCGAGGCGGAATATATGCTCGACCTCTATAAACGCGCGCTCGGGATGGATGAAGGCTACGACGAGGAAGTAGAAGCCGCGTAGTGGCTATTGCGGTGCACACTGGGTGGCTGGACATTGCGCGTCTGGCCTCCTAGACACAGTGCAGTTTTTTCGGGGGAGGTTTTCTATGGCGCATGCCGAAGATGTGGTGATTGTGGATGCCGTGCGTACGGCAGTGGGTAATTTCAGCGGTGGTCTGGCGTCGTTCAGCGCCGCGCAGCTGGGGGCCGAGGTGGTGAAAGCCTTGCTCGCTCGCAATAAAGTGAACGCGGCGGATGTGGACGAGCTGATTATGGGCCAGGTGCTGACGGCAACCGCCGGGCAGAACCCCGCGCGTCAGACGGCACTGCTCGCAGGGCTTGCGCAGGAATCGACGGCGATGACCATCAACCAGGTGTGCGGCTCGGGCCTGCGCGCGGTGGCGGAGGGGCTGAAATCCATCCGTAATGGCGATAGCAAAATCGTCATCGCGGGCGGTCAGGAATCCATGACCCAAGCCCCGCACGCGATGCAAATGCGTAGCGGCGTGAAGATGGGTAACGGCACCTTCATCGACACCATGATTCAGGATGGGTTGTGGGAAGCGTTCAACAACTACCACATGGGCATCACGGCGGAGAATATCGCCGCGCAATTCCAGATCACACGCGAGGAGCAGGATCAATTCGCGGCGGCCAGCCAAGCGAAGGCCGCGAAAGCACAAGCCGAAGGTAAGTTCTCGGGCGAGATTATTCCCCTCACCATCAAAAGCAAAAAAGGCGATGTAGTGGTGGAGAAGGATGAGTTCATCCGTGGTGAATCGACGGCGGATGTGTTGGCAAAACTGCGCCCGGCCTTCAAGCCCGATGGTACGGTGACGGCGGGCAACGCCAGTGGCATCAACGATGGCGCCGCAGCGGTGCTGCTGATGACGCGCGCCGAGGCCGAGAAGCGCGGGCTCGCCCCACTCGCCACCATCAAAAGCTGGGCGACAGC
>CAZUOS010000125.1:3956-5087 GCA_964621415.1 uncultured Azospirillum sp. | reverse complement strand
GGGCTTTGATACCGGCCTCAAGGCCATCAACCCCTTTACCGGCGCGGAGCACCCGATCTATGTCGCCAATTTTGTGCTGATGGGTTACGGCACCGGCGCGGTGTTTGGTTGCCCAGCGCATGATGCGCGCGATTTCGAGTTTGCGACGAAGTATGGGTTGCCGATTAGAGAAGTGGTCAGAATTCAGAATTCAGAATGCAGTGAAGCGCTCCCTTATATCGGTGATGGGGTGATGGTGAACTCGCCGCCACCCGCTTCCCCTGAATTCCGTATTCTGAATTCTGAATTCTCTCTTAATGGCCTCACCACCGAAGCGGCGAAAGAAAAAGCCATCGAGGAGCTGGAGCGCCGCGGCATTGGCCAACGCAAAATCAACTACCGTTTGCGCGATTGGGGTATCAGCCGTCAGCGCTATTGGGGCTGCCCGATTCCGGTAATTCACTGCAAATCATGCGGGGTTGTTCCGGTGCCGGAATCACAACTTCCCGTGACCCTGCCGGAGGATGTGAGCTTCGATAAACCCGGCAACCCCATTGCCCACCACCCCACCTGGAAACACGTGAATTGCCCCGCCTGCGGCCAGCCCGCCGAGCGCGAAACCGACACGTTCGACACGTTCTTTGAATCGAGCTGGTACCCGTTCTGTTATGCGAGCGGCGGCGGCGCGAACGGCATCACAGCTGAAGCTGCGCGCTGGATGCCGGTCGACCAATATATCGGCGGCATCGAGCATGCGGTGCTGCATTTGCTCTACTCGCGGTTTTTCGCGCGGGCGCTGAAGGATTGCGGCATCGTGAGCGCGCCCGAGCCGTTCACCGGCCTCATGACGCAAGGCATGGTCAGCCACGCGACGTTCAAGGATAGCAACGGTGCCTGGGTCTATCCGGCCGACGTCCACCGCGACGATTCTGGCGACTGGCGACTGGCGACTGGCGACCTGGTTTCCATGGGCCGCAGCGAAAAAATGAGCAAGTCGAAGAAAAACGTCGTCGACCCACGCCAGATTATCGAGGCTTATGGGGCGGATACGGCGCGCCTGTTCATGATGAGCGACTCCCCGCCCGAGCGTGGCCTGGAGTGGACCGATTCGGGGATTGATGGCGCGTGGCGCTATGCGCAGCGTGTGTTCCG
>CAZUOS010000125.1:0-3856 GCA_964621415.1 uncultured Azospirillum sp. | reverse complement strand
AGTGGACCGATTCGGGGATTGATGGCGCGTGGCGCTATGCGCAGCGTGTGTTCCGGTTGGCAGCAGAGTTCAGAATTCAGAATTCAGAATTCAGGGCGCCGGAGGGGAACTCGGAATTACGCAAACTCACGCATAAAACCATCGCCGCCGTGACGAAGGACTATGAAGGGTTTCACTTCAATAAAGCCGTCGCACGTATTCGTGAACTGACCAATTTTGTTGAAAAAGAACTCGGCCGCGCGGCTGGACTTGGCCCCACGGAATTCCGAATTCTGAATTCTGAACTCTTTGAGGCGATCGCCGCGTTCCTCCACCTCCTCGCCCCGCTCATGCCTCATCTGGCCGAGGAATGCTGGGCGATGCTGGGTCACACCGATCTCATCGCCACGCGTCCCTGGCCGAAGGCCGACCCGGCGCTGCTGGCCGAGGAAACCGTGACGGTCGCCGTGCAGGTGAACGGCAAGCTACGCGCGACGCTGCAACTGGCAAAAGACATCGCCGATGCCGATGCCGAAGCCGCCGCCCTTGCCGACGAAGCCGTGCAACGCGCCATGGATGGCAAGCCCCCGCGCAAAGTGGTGGTGGTGAAAAACCGGATCGTGAATGTGGTGATATGAGAGATCAGAGGTCAGAGGTCAGAGGTCAGGGAGGCCGCCAGAAGGCGCGGCTTCGCCCTCTGCGCCACGGTATCCCTGGCCTCTGGCCTCTGGCCTCTGGCCTCTTCCTCCTCGCCGCTTGTGGCTTCCAGCCCGTCTATGGCACGGGGGCGAGCGACCAGGGCCCGCCGCTCGATTTGGCGCAAGTGTCGGTCGAGGCCAAGGGGCAAAGCGCCAGTGTCGAAGCAACGGTGACGCAGATCCCGCGCCGCTACGCCGAGCATCTGGCGGCGACAATCACGTCTCAGATTAACCCCACCGGCCGCACGGTGCCGACGCAGTTTAACCTCGCCATCACCTTCACCGAGAGCGACAACGTGATCTTCGTGAAGCCGGACGGTACCGCCGGGCGCGGCAATTTGCTCTATGATTCGCACTACACCGTAATACGCCGTGAGGATCACAAGAAAATCGCCGAAGGGAACATCCGCCGCGTCAGCACCTACAACATGTCGCCGAATGCGGATTATGCCTCCTATGTCTCGATTGAGGACGCGCGCAAGCAAGGGATGGACGAGCTGGCCCAGGATTATAAACTGCGCCTCGCCGCGCTGATCCCCGTGCTCGCCGACCCCAACGCCATCGCTATCGACGAAGACCCGATGAAAAACGGCCCCAAAGTCGCCCCCGAAGCGCGCGATCTGGTGAATCCCAACCAGCCGCAAGGTTCCGGCGTGGGGACGGGGAATTGAAGAATTGAAGAGATAACCTTTGCAGGCAAAGATTCCAGAGCCTAAGTTCCTCATTCCCTCATTCCCTCATTTCGCCCCACCCCATGAAACTCACCGCCCGCGACATCGACGCCTACCTCAAAGCGCCCGGCAAAAGCGCCGGCGCGCTGATCTATGGCACGGATGCGGGGCAGGTGCGCCAGCGTGTGGCGCTGCTAGCCGAAAGCTGGCTTGGCAAAAACGCCGACCCCATGGCGCGGCTCGAGCTGACGCCGGAGCAGTTGAAGGAAGACCCCGCCCTGCTGGCCGATGAGCTGGCCGCTATGTCGCTGATGTGTCCGCGTCGGGTGGTGCTGGTGCGCGAGGCAGAGGACGGCCAGCTCGCCGCCATCGAATCCGCGCTCAGCGCCCGCGCGCGTGAGAACTTCGTCATCCTCTATGTTACCGATACGCTCGGCGGCACCAGCAAGCTGCGCGCCTGGGCCGAGAAATCCTCCGAGATCGCCGCCATCGCCTGCTACAAGGACGAAGGCGCGGGCCTCGAGCAATTCATCCGCGATGCGCTTCGTGGCTATGGCCTGCGCGCTGGATCGGAGGTAACGCGCTACCTGGCGCAGCAGCTCTCGGGCGACCGGCAGGTGATTCTGAACGAACTCGAAAAGCTCTCGCTTTATGTGGGCGACGAAGCCGAGGAAGCGACGCTTGAGGATGTGCGGGCGAGCGTCGGCGAGAATAACGATCGGGGCCTCGATGAACTCGCCCATGCGGTCGCCATGGGGGATGTCACGGGCCTGTGCCGCCTCAGCGATAAATTGCTGCAGGAAGGCACGCCGGGGCTGCTGCTGGCGCGCAGCCTCAGCCGTCATTTCCAGCGCCTCGCCCAACTGGCCGAGAAACAGGCCGAGGGCCTAAGCGCCGACGCGGCAATTGATGGCTTGCGCCCGCCCGTGTTCTTTAAGGTGAAGCCGCAGCTGAAGGCCCATACCGTGCGTTGGCCCGCCTCCGCGTGCGAGCAGGCGCTGGCGCTGCTGCATCGGCTGGAGCTGGATTCCAAGCGTTATAGCGACGAATCCTTAACCCGCGTGGCCCACGGGCTGATAGAGATTGCTGCGTTGGGAGGAGCGGGTCGGAGAGCGGCATAACTTTCTGCTTGCATTCGCCCCCCCCGCCCCATAGATTCCGCGCGCAAAAAATTGAGACCTTCGGGTCAGATGAGAGTTTGCGCATGAGCACCCACCGCACCCATTCCCTGCCCATCGCCCGCCGCTATGCCGCGGCATTGTTTGCGTTGGCAAACGAGGCCGGAGCTGCCCCGGCGGTCACGGCCGAGTTTCAGGCCCTGGCACGGGCGATCGAGACCCATACGGATCTGGCCGAGGTCCTCGCCAGTCCGCTCGTCAGCCATGCCGAGAAAGCTGCGGTGCTCACGGGGCTGATGGCGAAAGCCGCGCCGCTCACCACTCAGGCCCTCGCCACCCTGGCCGAGGCCGGGCGCGCCAGCCTGGTGCCCCTCGTGGCCGAACAATTGAAAACCCTGCTCGACGCGCGCCAAGGCGAAGTGGAAGCGGTGGTCACGAGCGCTCGCGCGCTGCCCGCCAGCACCCAGCAGCAACTGGCGCAAGCCCTCGCCAACGCCACCGGCAAAACCGTGCGGCTGAAGCTGAAGGAAAACCCGGCGGTGCTGGGCGGTGTGGCGGTGGAGCTGGGTTCGCTGAAGCTCGACGCGACGCTGGCCGGCGCCCTGGCCGACATGAAACACCAATTACTGGCTTCGGCCCACTAACCCTTAACCACGGATCATTGCATCTAGGAGTCACTCATGGAAATCCGCCCCTCTGAAATCTCGGACATTCTCAAGGCGAAAATCGCCAATCTGGCCGATACGGCGAGCCTCGCAGAAGTGGGCCGCGTGGTGAGCGTGGGCGATGGCATCGCCACCATCTACGGGCTTGAAAACGTGCAGGCCGGGGAGATGGTCGAGTTCGAGGGCGGCATTAAAGGCATGGCCCTGAACCTTGAGGAAGACGCGGTCGGCGTGGTGATTTTCGGCGCCGATACGAGCGTGAAAGAAGGTGCCACCGCCAAGCGCACCGGCGCGATTGTGGATGTGCCGGTGGGCCCGGAATTGCTCGGTCGCGTGGTCGATCCGCTCGGCAACCCGATCGATGGCAAAGGCCCGATCAACGCGAGCGCCCGCAGCCGCGTGGAAGTGAAAGCGCCGGGGATTGTGTATCGTAAGTCGGTGCACGAGCCGGTGCAGACGGGGATTAAATCCATCGATGCGCTGGTGCCCGTGGGCCGCGGTCAGCGCGAGCTGATCATTGGCGACCGCCAGACCGGCAAAACCGCGATTGCGATCGATACCATCCTGAACCAGAAAGGACAGGATGAGGCGGGAGAAAAAAACAAACAGCTGTTCTGCGTGTATGTGGCCATTGGCCAGAAGCGCTCGACGGTGGCGCAAGTGGTGAAAAAGCTCGAGGAAACCGGCGCGATGAAGTACTCCATCGTCGTGGCCGCCACGGCGTC
>CAZUOS010000124.1:0-5108 GCA_964621415.1 uncultured Azospirillum sp. | reverse complement strand
AACCATCCCGCGCGGGCGGTGGTTGCCAAAGGCAAAACGCTTGGGGGGGAGGTTCTTCTCGTCGTCGCTGCTGCGCTCCGCTCGCAAGGACGTGCTTTGTCCTCGCTAAGTCGAGCGTTGGGAATTGTTCCAAAAGAAACGCCGAAAGAAACGCTACCCGCGTGCGAGGCTATGCAGCTTCTGCCGCAGTTCGGCCTCGAGCCGGGCGCGGATGGCGAGGCGATGGTCGGGCCGCAGCTTATAGCGCATGGCGAGGGTGCGGTAATCCGCATCGCTGATCGGCAGGTCGAGGATCACTTCCTCCGCCAGTGCGGATTCGAGGCCAAGCATGTCGCGCAGCACGTCACGCATGCGCACGTTTTTGCGCTCGGCGGTATCGAGCAGCGCCCGCACGGCCGCGGTCGAGATGCGCACCTGCTCGCCGTCTTCGGTCGGGGCATCGGTGAGGGTGAGGGTGGGTTCCGGCTCGGGCTCTGGCGGGCGGGCGATGAGGAATGAGGGCAGATCGAGATCGAGTGCGCTTGGCTCCTCAAGGCGCGGCTCCGTGCGCTCGATATGAATCGGCGTGCGTGCCTCCTCGCTCAGCCGACGGAAATCCTGCCGCTGCTTGGGGTGTGGCGTTGCCATCAGCACCGGCTCCTGAAACAGCGGCGGCTCCTCGCGCGGGGTGCTTGCGGCGAGGGTCGGCATAGGCTTTACCACCGGCGGTTCGGCGATGACGGGGGGCATCGCATCCTCCACCGCCGCGATGTCCTCAAGCGGGCGGAACACCGTCACCATCACGCGGTTTTCGCCGCTCGCGTCGTCATGCTCGATCTCGAGGGATTTATCGCCGCCTTCGTTCACCAGCTGGTTATAATGAAACGCGCGGGCGAGGCGCGGGCTATCCGCCGGGGCGAGGCTACCTTCCACCCAATCCACCGTTTTGCTATAGCGCGCTGCGGCCCATTCGCCTTCCTCGTGCAGGTCGGCCTTGCAGCGGATGGCGCGGGCGCTCGACGGCTCGGTGAAGAAGCTCAGCGCGTCGCGGCCGAACCAGCGGTCTTGCTCGTCCTCGCTCAGTTGGCGCGAGAGGCTGAGATAATGGCCCTGCTCGTCCTCGGCGAGGGTGAAGGAGAATTGCGTGCCGCCGCCAAGGCGTAGCTGGAAGCTCTTGAGCGTATCCTCGCCAAACTGATAGTGGCGCACGGCGATTACCTCGGCCAGCGCCCCCTTCAGCGGCGGCAGCGGACACTGCGGCGCGAAGCGCACCGCTTGCCCCACGCGCAAACGTTCGACCATCGCGCCCGGGCGGCGCAAGGGAATCACCGGCGGGCGTTCGCCCGGCTCATTCGCAGCAGTATGAAGCATTTTTTGTACGTGCGACCACATGAGATACCAAACTGGAGGGTTTTCCTAGCACTCCGCCGCCGGAGCGCAAGCCGGAAGTAGGTGTTACCTTACTAAAGTCTTGTTGGTTTTTTTCTCCATCAGAGCGGCTTTTATGTCGCGGCAGCAGGATGTTTCGAGGGCATCGACATATTCCTCCCCGCAGCGTTTCACCAACGTGTTTCTTTGTTGGCGATATTCCGTCGTTTCCTGCTTCAGTGATGTTCCCTTATCGCCGTGCATGAGCAGGTTGGTCGTGTACTCAATCAGAAACGTGCGAATATCTTCGTCAGCGATACCCTCAGGTGCTGAAGGGATAGCAAAAGGTAAGGGTTCTACGTTCGGCATCAATTTTTCAGCAATCTCCCTGAAATACGGATAACGTTTTTGCGCAGAAACTAGATTTTTCAGTGACTGCTGGTAGTTTGCGAGCAATGCATCGCACGTTTTTTCATGATGGAGGCCAGACATTACCTGAAGGAGCGCTGTTTTGATATGTTCAGCATCGTGCTTATTGGTAGGCAGGCCTGCGCAGCTTTTAAGGTAGAGGGTGGAATAGGTGTCGAGCAGTTCTGTGAACGTCAGGTAAAGCGCCGCTCTTCTTAGGTTTTCAGGCTTAATGTCGGTGGTTGCCTCTCCCAGCGTGGCAGCAAACGCGTCTATGTTGGGGTGAAAATTGGTCTCTCTGAGAAAGTTATAGCATAGTGCGTGAAAGGTGGTTTCGTCTCGCTGCAGCTTAACCGCCTCGTATGCGGGTTCTGCATGAACGTAGAGATCAAGCTGACCTGCAAGTAAATCCTTCGCTTCCTGAATAGCCGTGTGATTTTCTGCGATAAGCGATTCCGCGCCCTTTTCTTGCAACTCCGATATGAGGTTATTGGCGCCGACGCGTTGTCGCCAGTCCTTAATGGCAAAGTATGGATACGCTACCAGCATGGTTCACACCTTATATCATAGGAGCATACGAGGGCAGGGTTAACATCCCGTTAATGGCTATTTCTTGAGCAGGCGCTTTTGCTCGCGCTGCCAGTCGCGCTGCTTGATAACGTCTCGTTTTTCAAACTGTTGCTTGCCTCGGGCGACGGCGAGTGCCACCTTGGCATAGCCGCGTGCGTTGAAGTAAAGCTCGAGCGGGACGAGGGTGGTGCCGCGCACCTTCAGCTCGCCCACCAGCTTTTTAATTTGCCGCGCGTTCAGCAGCAGCTTGCGACCCCGCGTCGGCTCGTGGTTATGGCGATTGCCGTGGCTATATTCGGGAATATTCGCGTTCCACAGCCAGATTTCGCCATTTTTATGGCTGGCATAGCTATCGGCGATATTGGCGCGGCCAAGGCGCAGCGACTTCACCTCGGTGCCTTGCAGCACCAGGCCCGCTTCCATCACCTCGCCGATGCTATATTCGAACCGGGCGCGGCGATTGATCGCGACTGTTTTCTTCTCGGCCATTACACCAGCTTCAGCGCCGCCATGGCCGATTTCAGCGCGGCTTGCGTCGCCTCCGTCGGGGGCACGAGGGGCAGGCGCATGCTGCCGTCGCTCTTGCCGATCAGGCCGCTGGCGTATTTCACCGGCATCGGGTTGGTTTCGGCAAACAGGGTGGAAATCAGCGGCACCAGCGGCGCATGCAGGGCGCGCGCCTCCTCGTGACGGGCCGCGAGGCTAAGGCGCTGAATCTCGGCCACCTGCTTTGGCACCAGGTTGCTCAGCACCGAGATGACGCCGCGCCCGCCCATGGCGTTGAAGCCGACCATGGTCATGTCCTCGCCCGAGAATTGCACCAGCCGGTCGCCCACCAGATGCCGCAACGTGGCGATGCGCGCCAGATCGCCGGTCGCGTCCTTCACGCCTGCAATATTGGGGATTTCCGCCAGCCGCGCCAGCGTCGCATCCGTGAGGTTCACCACCGAACGGCCGGGAATGTTATAAATAAAGATCGGCAGGCGCGTTGCCTCTGCCACCGCCTTGAAGTGCTGGTACAGCCCTTCCTGCGTCGGCTTGTTATAATACGGCGCTACCACCAGCGCCGCGTCCGCCCCGGCCTGCTCGGCATGGCGGGTATATTCAATCGCCTCGGCGGTGGAGTTGCTGCCGGTGCCGGCCATCACCTTCGCGCGGCCACGCGCCACCGTGACGGTGCGCGCAATCACGGCGCTGTGCTCCGCCGGGGTGAGGGTGGGCGATTCGCCCGTAGTGCCGCAGGGCACCAGCCCGTTGACCCCCTCGGCCACTTGCCATTCCACCAGGTGTTCGAGCGCGGCCATATCCACCACACCCCCCGCAAACGGGGTGATGAGTGCCGTATAACAGCCATAAAATTGCGAGTTCTGTTCCATGCGCCTTCACGTAGTGTGCCCGGTGCGCGGCGTCAAGGCCAAGTAATGGGGAAAGACGACCGCAGACGTGCAATTCAGTTGCCAAATCAGGCGGCTTTGTTACTGTTTAGCCTTCACATCGGGGCTTCTATGCGTTTCAGCGACGACGACACGACCTTTGCCGAGCAACTGGATTTCGTGCCCCGCGCGCGGGCGAGCGATCTCGGCCTATTGGCGGTTGGGTTCGCCACCGTGCTGCTGATTGTGCTGCTCGCGGCCTATGGCCAGGCGCTACACCAGAACGCGGTGTTTCTCTCGGTATTCACGGTGGTGGCGGTGCTGGTGCTATGCCTCTATACGGTGTATCACAAGCAGCGCAGCCAGGATCTGGTGATGGCGACGGAATACCAGAACATGCTGTTTTCTCAGGCATTAAACCTGGGCAACAGCTTCTGCCTGTTCGTTAAGCGCGACGGCACGGTGGTCTATGCCAGCGAGTCGATGAAAAACATCTTTCCCGCCTATCAATATGCCGAGTCGCAGGCCCTCGCCACGGTGCTCGACCAGGGCGCCTTGCTGGTCGAGGACCGGGAGCGCATCCTCGGCGCCATCCGCAGCGGCAGTGCCGACCACATGCTCTTCCCCCTTGCCGATGCGCGGGGTAGCGTGAAGCATTACATCCTCACGGTCGAGCCGTTGGCGCGCCCCGGCGGGTTTTTGCTGCTGCGCGGGCGGGAATATTTCGGCAAGCGCACCGGCGCGCAAGTGCTGCCGGATATGCTGCGCGCCACCTCGGTCGATAAGCTCGACCACCTGCTCACCACCACGCCCGCCGCGCTCTACACCACGGATATGTATGGGCGGATCGAGTTCGCAAACCCCATGTTCGAGCGGTTGCTGGGCTATGCGCCGGGGCAAATCATGGCGCAGCATCTCAGCCTGCATCATCTGCTGTTCAGTGTCGCGGGCGAGGTGATTACCGAAGAATATGTGCCCACGGGCTATGAGGGCGAGGCCCGCGCCGTGCGCCGCGATGGCGAGCGTCTGCCGGTGCATCTCAGCCAGAGCCTGCTGCGCGACGCACAAGGCAAACCCGTCGGCGCCACGGGCACGCTGCTCGCCCTCGCGGGCTGAGGCGGCGGTATTCGCCACGCCTGTCGTCGGTCGGCCCCCGCCTCTTCGCCCCCCACATTGTCATACAATTGTCACCTAACTGTCATCCGCGTGTCATATCGGGCGGATAGGTTGAACGCATAGCAACATGAGGAAAGGGGAATGCTATGAGTGAAGGTGAAAATCAGGAGCAAAAAAAGTTTCGTAACGCTGCATACAAATTGGGTGAGTGTGTGTTGCAGGGAGAGGCGACTCCAAATAATCAGGAATATGTCAAAGCTATGAAGTCGTTACGCTCTAGCCTAGAAGCTGGCG
>CAZUOS010000123.1:0-5116 GCA_964621415.1 uncultured Azospirillum sp. | reverse complement strand
AGTGTCGTCGAGAAATAAAAAAAGCCGAGGACAATCGCCCGTCCTCGGCTTTTTGTTTCCGCGAAGGCAGATCACGCCTAGAATGGAATCTCGTCGTCAAGCTCCGCTTCCACCGCGCGGGCACGTTGCGGTGCCGGGCTGCCATAGCTGGCATTGCCGCTCTGGCTATAGCCACCCTGGTCGTAACCACCGCCAGACTGATCGCGATTCGGACGATCCAGCAGTGTCAGGTTGCCGTTATAGTTTTGCAGCACCACCTCGGTCGAGAACTGCTCGATCCCGTCCTTGTTGGTCCATTTGCGGGTTTGCAACTGGCCTTCCACAAACACTTTGCTGCCCTTGCGCAGGTAATCTTTCGCCACGCGCACCAGGTTCTCGTTAAAAATCACCACGCGATGCCACTCGGTTTTTTCCTTGCGCTCGCCGGTCTGACGATCCTTCCAGGTTTCGCTGGTGGCAATGCGCAAGTTACAAATCTCGCGCCCATCCTGCATTGCCCGCGTCTCGGGATCTGCTCCCAGATTGCCAATCAACATCACCTTATTCAACGACCCCGCCATACACACTCCTCACAAAGATTGGCTATTTAAAATTACTTCGTTTTCCAGTTTAACACAATGCGCGAAGCCTTTGCTTTCGCACGAATACTAAAGGCCTGACGCTGCACACGTTCGCCCAGGCTTGCCTCCAGCGAATAATTCCCCGCCGGCAGTTTCACATAGAGCAACGGCCCCGCCACCACGTCGAGCACTTCTTCGGAAGTGCTGCCGACGAACTGACGAATCACCACCCGCACATCGCCGGTGAATGCGCCTGCCGCCGTGCTGGTGACATAGAGGTTATAATCCTCGCGCGAGGCTTCGATCGCCGCGCGCTCCTCCTCGCCCACACCGCCAGTCACGAAGTTCACTTCGTCGCTGTGATGGCCTTCATTCTCGGTCTCGATGCTCGGAATCTCGCGCAACGGCACGGCATCGGGCGTGGCTTTCGGCGCAGGAACGGGCTTCGCTTTCACCGGCGCCGGGGCCACCGGCACCTCTTCAACCGCGAGCGGTTCCGTCCCATCATTCACACCGGGGATGATGTTATGATCCACCTCCGCCAGCGCCAGATTCGGTGCCTGAGCCAACGCCAAGATCGCCATCGTTCCAATAATTTTGCCGCGCATCGCCTACTCCCTTTCGCCCGAACGCTAGTGACGCTTACCGCCGCGTGCAAGCGCGAGACGCAGGTCATACACAGGGAATCGCGGATTATTCCTCCGCGGGCTTCTCAACATCCGCCCGCACACGCTCAGAGTTCAGCAGCATATGGATGCGGTTCGCTTCCTCGAAGCTGGTATCGAGCTTGAAGGTAATTCTGGGGGACGTGCGCAGCACAATTTTTCGGCTCACCAACCCACGCAGGCGCGAGGCGTTATCCTTCAGCGCCTCCATCACCGCTTCTTTTTTGCCACCGGCAAGCGGCATCACATAAGCCGTCGCATTCTTGAGATCAGGGCTGATGCGCACTTCGGAAACAGTAATCGAGGCCGAATCCAGCACCGGGTGATGCGCCTCGCCATGCGAAAAAATCTGCGCCAAGGCGCTACGGATTTCCTCGCCAACACGCAGTTGGCGTTGCGAAGGGGCCTTGCTGGAGGAAGGTTGGTTCATAAAATGTATAGCTTACAAAAACAGGAATGTGTTGCAGCATCGAAAAGTATTACGAGCGCTGGAGCTGGCACTCCTTCCCCCATCGGGGGAAGGATGGGATGGGGGCTGAAACAAACGCTGCGCCTATTCGAGCCCCCATCCTAACCTTCCCCCGATGGGGGAAGGAATCCCGGGCCCGCGTCGCCCACGATGCAATAGTTTCCATTTCGTTTACGCCTCGCTTTTCGCCTGCACTTCGCGTGCGATTTCCTGAATCTCGAAACATTCGATCACGTCGCTCGCGCGGATGTCTTCGTAATTCTCGAACGCCATCCCGCACTCGAAGCCCGCTTTCACCTCTTTCACTTCGTCCTTGAAGCGCTTGAGGGTTTTGAGCGTGCCTTCATGCACCACCACGTTGTCGCGCAGCAGGCGTACTTTGCAGCCGCGCTTGATCACGCCGTCCGTCACCATACAGCCAGCCACTTTGCCCGCTTTGGTGATGGTGAACACTTCGCGGATTTCGGCGTAGCCGATGAAGTCTTCGCGCAGCTCTGGCGAGAGCAGGCCCGAAAGCGCCGCCTTGATATCGTCAATCACGTTATAGATGATGGAGTAGTAACGAATCTCCACCTTCTGCTGCGCCGCGAGTTCTTTGGCTTTCGCGGTGGGGCGCACGTTGAAGGCAACCAGCATCGAACCCGTCGCCTGCGCCAGCGTCACGTCCGACTCGTTGATGGCGCCAACGCCCGAATGAATGACGCGGACTTTCACCTCGTCGCCATTGAACTTGTTCATCGAGCCGATGATGGCCTCCGACGAACCATGCACGTCGGCCTTCACGATCACGTTGAACTCTTTCGCGGCGGTTTTCCCGGCAATCGCAAACAGCTGATCGACCGTTTTGGCAGACGCCAGCGACACGCGCTTTTTCTCTTTCTCGCGGCGATATTCCACAATATCGCGCGCCGATTTTTCGTTCTCCACCACGGCGAATTCGTCGCCTGCTTCGGGGGCAATATCAAGCCCCAGAATCTCGACCGGCACGCTCGGCCCCGCCGCTTCAATCGACTGGCCCTTATCGTTGATGAGCGCACGCACGCGGCCATAGGCCCCGCCCGCCACCACAAGATCACCGACGCGGAGTGTGCCGCGCTGCACCAGCAACGTCGCCACCACACCACGACCCCGATCGACCTTGCTCTCGATCACCGAGCCGGACGCACGACGGCTCGGGTTCGCTTTCAGCTCCATCACTTCCGCTTGCAGCAGAATAGTCTCGAGTAGTTTCTCGAGGTTCATGCGCTGCTTCGCCGAAACTTCCACCACCATCGTGTCGCCGCCGAACTCCTCGGCGATCAGCCCATAGCTCATCAGCTCGTTCTTCACGCGCATCGGATCGGCCGAAGGCTTGTCGATTTTGTTCACCGCCACAATAATCGGCACGCCGGCCGCTTTCGCGTGGTTAATCGCCTCAATCGTTTGCGGCATGATGCCATCATCCGCCGCCACCACCAGCACCACGATATCCGTCACCTTCGCCCCGCGCTGACGCATGGCGGTGAACGCCTCGTGACCCGGCGTATCCAGGAAGCTGACCTTCTCACCGTTCGGCAATGTCACCTGATAGGCACCAATATGCTGCGTAATGCCGCCCGCCTCGCCGGAGACCACGTCGGTCTGGCGCAGCGCATCGAGCAGCGAGGTTTTCCCGTGGTCGACATGGCCCATGATGGTGACGACCGGCGGACGGCTCGCGAGGCTCTCGGCCGTGTCTTCGTCCTGCACCAGATGTTCTTCCACGTCCGCATCGCTGACGCGCTTGGGCTTGTGGCCCATCGTCTCAACGATAATCTCCGCCGTGTCGGCATCAATCGCCTGATTCACCGTCGCCATGGTGCCGAGCTTCAACAGCTCGCGGATGACATCCACCGCGCGCTCGGCCATCCGGTTCGCCAGTTCCTGCACCGTAATCACTTCCGGAATCTGCACTTCGCGGATGATTTTTTCCTGCTGGCTCGAGGGGATACTCGCGCCTTTTTTCAATACTTTCGCGCGCTGACGCTTCACCGCCGAGAGCGAGCGCACCTTGATGTCGTCATCCATGCCAAGCGCTTTGGCAATGGTGAGCTTGCCGCCGCGACGGTAATCCTCGCCATCATCACTCAGGCGGCTCTTGCGCGCTTTTTCGGCTTGTTCAGGCTCTTCCACTTTGCGCACGGGGGCAGGGCCAAACGTCGGCTTCGGCTTGGCAGGCTTCGCGGCCGTGCTGGTCGTCGTCGTGCTGCGGTTCGAGGGGGCATTCTTCAACCGCTCAAGGTTACGCGCCGCCAACTCTTCCAAGGGCGAGCGGTAGACCGTCGGCTTCGCTGCCGGAGCAGGCGCGGCAGGAGCCGCCTCTTTCGGGGCTGCCGCCACGGCCTCGCTCGGCTCTGCCGCTTCGGCTGCCGGGGCCTCTTCCTCCGCAGGTGCGGAGATCACATCCTCTTCCTCGAACTCGGCATCATCAAGATCACGCTCGAAATTCGCTGCCGCTTGCTGCTCGCGCAGCTCCTCATAACGCTCGGCCTGTTGCAGCGCGCGCAGACGCGCCTCGCGCTCGGCCTGGCTCAGCAGGCGTTGTTTTGTCGCTTCGGATTCGCCGCGTTCCACCTCCACCATGCCGCTGCCACGTTGCGCAAACGTGCGGGTGCGCTTCACTTCCACCGTCACCGTTTTGCTGCGGCCCCGCTGAAAGTTCTGCTTCACCTTGCCGGCTTCGAGCGTCTTCGTCAGCGAAAGCGTCGAGGGCGTGCTCAGCTTCAGCGCGTCTTTTTTAGGTGGCGTGGTCGTATCGTTCATTCGGGACTCGTGGCACGTGGTTCGCGGCTCGTGGCTTGTGGTTTTCAGTGTGTCGCAATCCATAGGATTTCACATGGATACCAGCAAGTTGCCGATACACCAATCACAAATCACGAACCACGAACCACGAACCACGCGCCACGAGAGGTTGAGCCTTATAGAGCAGTTTATTCGAGAAATAAAGCAAAACGGCGCGCCGCCGTGATAAAAAATTGCGCGGCCGGACCGTGAGTCACGGCGGCATGCGCGGCGTTTTCGCGCCCCAGCACTTCGGCGAGCAACGCGCGCGACAGCTGCGAGAAGACAGGCCCCTTGTAAAAGCTTAGCTTTTTCACCCCATCCGCGCCTGCATCGGCGGCATGCAGCAGCGCCTCCACCACGCCTTTATGGCACGCCGCTTCGATTTTCTCGAAGCCCATCACCACTTGCCCGGCCTTGCGCGCCAGCGATAAACTCTCCGCCACCCGACGCGCCATCTGCGCCTCAAGCCCCTCGAGAAATCCTTCAGGAATCGTCACCTGCTGCTTCGCCGCGCGGCTGAACGCGCGCTTGGCAATCGCCTCAGCAACCAGCAGTTTCGAGCAGGTCACATACATCCCCCGCCCTGGCAGCTTGCCGGAAAGATCGGCCACCAGCTTGCC
>CAZUOS010000122.1:0-5135 GCA_964621415.1 uncultured Azospirillum sp. | reverse complement strand
AATCCAGCACAACGCCCGCGCGGGCATAGACATCGGCCAGCTCGCGCAGCATGGTGGTGCGGGTGGATTTGCGGTCTAGCGCATAGGCCACATTGGCGGCGACAAAGCCCACCAGCGAGCCGCAATCATAGCGCACTCCCTCGAAGCGATAGCCGAATACGTCCTGCTTCTTGATGAGCTTGCTGATGGCGTCCGTCAGTTGGATCTCGCCGCCTGCACCGGGGGATTGTTTCTCCAGCTCGCGGAAAATCTCGGGCTGCAAAATATAGCGGCCGATGATGGAAAGCGTCGAGGGGGCATCCTCGGGCGCAGGCTTCTCGATCAGCCCTTTGGCTTTCACCAACGTGTCGCTGCCGGTTTTGGTGTGGCGGGCAATATCGACAATGCCGTAGCTGCTGGTTTTCTCGCGCGGCACATCCATCACTCCGAGGAGATTGCCGCCGCTTTTGGCATAGGCCGCTGTCATCTGCTTGAGGCACGGGGTGTGGGCGTGCACCAGATCATCCGCGAGGATAACGGCGAACGGCTCATCGCCCACCAGGTGACGCGCGCACCACACGGCGTGGCCCAGCCCGCGCGGCTCCTGCTGCCGTGTGAAGGCGACGCTTCCGGCTTCGGGCAGCCAGTCGCTGGTGAGTTCCAGCTCGCGCTTTTTGTTCTTTTTGCTGAGGTGGGTTTGCAGCTCGTACACATGGTCGAAATGGTCTTCGATGGCGTGTTTGTTGCGCCCCGTGACAAAAATAAACTCCTCGATGCCGGCGGCGCGGGCTTCCTCGAACGCGTAATGGATCAGCGGTGTATCCACCACCGGCAGCATTTCCTTCGGCATGGATTTGGTGGCCGGAAGGAAGCGAGTGCCGAGCCCACCCACTGGGAAAACCGCTTTACGAACACGAGGGAAGGGGGGCATGCGCGCGCTCCGATCAAGGTGAGGTGCTTCGTGCTTAACCGTGTTTATGTTGCGATGCAAGAAGGCAAAAAAGAAGCCCCGGTCGCGTTGCCGGGGCTTCCCGTGTAGGAGGAGCTAGTAAGCCCCTCATCGAAGTTCCGCCCGTTAAGGGGCGGAGCTAACCCGTCACGCGGCGTCGAGCCGCTCCTGAGCGGCGCGGATGCGCATCAGCTCCTCTTTCAGAATCAGTTTCTGCTTTTTGAGGGTCTGCAGGAACGCAAAATCCGGAGACGGGCGGTGCGATTCCTGAGCAATCGTCGTTTCTAACTTGTGGTGCTTGTCTTCAAGGACCTTAACGTGAGCTTGAAGTGGCATAGTCGACCTACCTTTCTGTCTGGCGGCGGGGGCCATCCCCCACCGAAGGTTGATACGGGCCAGCTTTACACCCCACAGCAACTCGGGGCCTGCACCCCTGCTATGTGGCGTCGCGCTGATCTTGGTAAACAAAACTTACGTGACAGGTCGACTAAAACAAACCGGCCTGATTAGGGCAATAGAAAACACAGTCAAGCAGAAAATTATATTTTTCCAGAGCGGCTTGACTTTTTGCAACCCCGCGCTGGGCTTGATGCGAGGAAGTCGCATTTGACGCGCATTTAATAAAAATGCCGAGCAGGGGGTGTGGATAACATGCGGTGGATGGGGCTATTCTTCTTCGTCGAACTTGCGGGCGATGAGATCGAGCAGTGCGTGGAGCGCCGCTTCGGCCTCGGGTCCTTCCACCTCGATCGCCACTTCGGAGCCACGATCCGCCCCCAGCATCAGCAGGCTGAGGATGGAGGTGCCGCCAGCGGTGGGAGCTTCGCCACCGGCCTCGTTCTCGCGCAGCAGGCGGGTGAGGCGAATGGGGGCTGGGTAGGCGGCAGCAATTTTCACGACCTTGGCAGCGGCGCGCGCGTGGAGCCCCTTCTTGTTGCAGATGGTGGCCACCGCGCGAACCATGCTTAGCCTGCTTTCTTCAGCAGCGAGCTGGCGACGTTGATGTATTTTCGCCCAGCTTCCTGCGCGGTCATCACCGCCGGCAGCAGCGCTTGCGACTGGCGCACGCTGAGCAGCTTAATCAGCATCGGCACATTGACGCCCGCGACCACTTCGATTTTCTCGGGCACCATGATGGAAATGGCGAGGTTCGAGGGAGTGCCGCCAAACATATCGGTGAGGATGGCGACGCCCTGGCCGTTATCCACCTCTTTCACCCGGGCGATGATTTCGTCGCGCCGCCGCTCGATATCGTCCTCGGGGCCAATCGCCACGCTGACAAGCCGTTGCTGACGGCCCACGACATGCTCCGCCACGGCCACTAATTCGGCGCCCAGCGCGCCATGCGTTACCACTACGATCCCAATCATGTCGCTGCCATACGCAAGGAATAAGTGAATTGCAAGCGGTTCGATCCGTTTACCGATGATCCGTTTACCGATGATCCGATGATCCGTGGGCCGATGATACGTGTTCGGCCCACGGTAAACGGATCATCGGCTAACGGAAATCACACCCGCATCGGCATGATGACATAGAGCGCGCCGACATCCGCCGGGTCGCGCACAATGGTGGGGGAGTTGGAATCCGCGAAGACGAACTGCGCGGTGTCACCCTCGACCTGCGCCATCATATCGAGCAGATAGCGGCTGTTGAAGCCGATCTCGACCGGGTCGGCCCCGTAGGAGACCGAGAGTTCCTCGGTGGCGTTGCCTTGCTCGGCCGAGCTTGCCGAGAGGGTGATTTTGCTGCCCGCCAGCGCCAGCTTGATGCCGCGCGTTTTCTCGCTGGCGATGACTGACACGCGATCCACCGCGCGAGAGAAATCGTCGCCGCTCACTTCCATCACTTTGTCGTTGGCCGTCGGGATCACGCGTTCGTAATCCGGGAAGGTGCCGTCGATGAGTTTACTCACCAGCACCGCGTTGCCAATGGCGAAGCGGATCTTGGTTTCGTTGAGCGAAACTTCCACTTTCTCGCCGCCTTCTTCCACCAGCTTATAGAGTTCGTTGATGGTTTTACGCGGGATAATTACGCCCGGAATGGCTTCCGCCCCCTCGGGCAGGCCCACTTCCATCCGCGCCAGACGGTGCCCATCGGTCGCGACAGCGCGCAGCACGGCCGCACCCTGGTTGTTCGCGGCATGGAGATACACCCCGTTGAGGTAGTAACGGGTTTCCTCGGTGGAGATCGCGAAGCGGGTTTTTTCAAGCAGTGCCTTGCACTCCGCCGGGGTGATGCTGAAGCGGTGTGCCAGCTCGCCCTCGGCCATCACGGGGAAGTCCTCGACCCCGAGGCTCGCGAGCGAGAAGCGCGATTGACCGGCAGAAATCGTCACCTTGCCTTTTTCGCCCTGCGCCAGCTGCACGTTGCTGCCATCCGGCAGTTTGCGGATGATTTCGTAGAACATGTGCGCGGGCACGGTGGTGGAACCGGCTTCGCTGATTTCGGCGGGGATTTTCTCGACAATCGCAATGTCCATATCCGTTGCGGTGAGGCTGAGGCTGCCTTTCTCGGCATCCAGCCGCACGTTGGCGAGGATGGGGATGGTGCCCCGGCGCTCGACCACCGATTGAATGGGGCTGAGGGCTTTGAGGAGAACGGCGCGTTCAATCACTAATTTCATGGGATTACCTGTAGAAAAACAAGAATACACTGCCGCCAGCTATACAAACCCGCGCGGGGGCTTGCCAAGCGATTTGTCAGGTTATGCACAGGGTTCGCGGTGATGAGGCCAGGGATGATGGGCGGGGATGATCGCCGGAGGCGGTGGTTGACTTGTGATGGCGGCTCGGGCAACGTGGGGTTGTGATGCTGCATACGGTACTGATAGCTGAGGATGACCCGATCCAGCGCCGGATTGTACGGCGGATGCTGGAGGACGAGCTGGCGGTCGAGATTCTCGAGGCCAGTGACGGGGAAGCCGCGCTCGCCGAATTGTCGGTGGCCGATCGTGAAATGCCTATCACCCTCGCATTGCTCGACCTCGACATGCCGCGCCTGCCGGGCATGGAACTGCTGAAGGTCATGCGCGAGCGGAACCTGCTGGTGCGCAGTATTGTGATCACCGGGAGCGAGCGGGTGGAAGATGCGGTCGAGGCGATGCAGCTCGGCGCGGTGGATTTTATCTCAAAGCCTTTGCAGCGCGAGCGACTGCTGACCTCGGTGCGCAACGCGCTCGCCATGCATGCGCTCGAGGCCGAGGTGAGCCGCCTGAAGCGCGATCAGGGCGTGGTGTATCGCTTTGATCAGATGCTTACGGTTTCGCCTGGGCTGAAGGAGGCGGTGGCGCTTGGCCGTAAGGCGGCGGGGTCGGATATTCCGGTGCTGATTACCGGCGAGAGCGGCGTGGGTAAGGAAGTGTTTGCCCGCGCGATCCATGCCGAAAGCCTGCGGCGCGACAAGCCGATGATTGCGGTGAACTGCGGCGCGCTGCCGGATAATCTGGTGGAATCGACGCTGTTCGGGCACGAGAAGGGGGCGTTCACTGGCGCGCTCGCGCGGGCGATTGGTAAATGCCGCGAAGCCGAGGGCGGCACGCTTTTCCTCGACGAAGTGGGCGAGCTGAAGCCCGAAGCGCAGGTGAAACTGCTGCGTATGCTACAGGAGGGCGAGATCGAGCCGGTGGGCAGCAGCAAGGTGGTGCGGGTGGATGTGCGGGTGATCTCGGCCACCAACCGCACGCTGGAGCAGCGCGTGCGCGAGGGCAAGTTCCGCGAGGATTTATTCTATCGCCTGCAAGGGTTCCCGATTCATCTGCCTTCCTTACGCGAGCGGCGGGCGGATATTGCGCCGCTGGCGCGGCATCTGCTGGCGCGGGTGGCGATGAGCGAGGGGCGGCCCGCCCTACGCCTGATGGCGGACGCCGAGGCCTGGCTGATGCGTCAGCACTGGCAGGGCAACGTGCGCGAGCTGCAGCACTTGCTGCATCGCACGGCGCTGATGGCCGAAGGCGACAGCCTGCGCGAGCTGGATTTTACGCGCTGGGCCACCCCGCGCCCGCACGCCTATGGCGATGCGCCAACCGCGCACGGGCCGCACGTGGCCTTATTCCATGAAAACGGCCAGCCGCGCACGCTCGAGGAAATCGAGCAGGCGGTGATCGAGGTGATGCTCACCCATTTCGACCAGCATGTCGGCAAAACCGCCGCCGCCCTCGGGATCGGCCAATCCACGCTTTATAAGCGGGTGAAGCGGTAGGGGGATT
>CAZUOS010000121.1:3691-5161 GCA_964621415.1 uncultured Azospirillum sp. | reverse complement strand
CGCAAGTGCCACTAAGCACAAATCACTAGGCACAAGGCACCAATCCCTACGCCACCGCCAAGAACCGCCCCTGCGGCTGCGGGCGGTAGGAGAGCGCCTCGGCGAGGTGGAGGCGGCTGACGGCATCGCTGCCCGCGAGGTCGGCGATGGTACGGGCGACGCGCAGCACGCGGGTGAGGCCACGCATGGAAAGGCCGAGTGTGGCCGTTGCCTGCTCGATCAGCGCATGGCTCGCCGCATCCAGCGGCACCAGGGCTTGCAGCGCCTCGCCGCTCACTTCGCTATTGGCGCGGGCGGCGAGATTCATGGCGGCAAAGCGCGCCTGCTGACGCGCCCGGGCGCTCGCCACGCGGTGTGCCACCTCGGCGCTCGATTCCCCCTGCGCCGGGGTGAGCATGGCAAGCGTCTCGACCGCGGGCACTTCAACATGCAGATCAATCCGATCCAGCAGCGGGCCGGAGAGGCGGCCCTGATACTCGCCCGCGCATTTGGGCGCTTTGCTGCAGGCGCGCCCGGCATCGTCGAGATAGCCACAGCGGCAGGGGTTCATCGCCGCGATGAGCTGGAACCGGGCCGGATACGTCACATGCGCCTCGACCCGGGCGATGGAGATTTCGCCCGTCTCGAGCGGTTGACGGAGGGATTCCAGCACCGGGCGGGGGAACTCCGGCAGCTCATCGAGAAACAGCACGCCGTGATGGGCGAGTGAAATCTCGCCCGGTACGGCGCGACGGCCGCCGCCCACCATCGCCGCCATGGAGCTGGAATGGTGCGGATCGCGAAATGGACGACTGCCCGAAAATGCGCCGCGCATCAGCTTACCGGCGACGGAAGCAATCAAGTTAGTCTCGAGCATTTCGCTCGGCGTCATCGGCGGAAGAATGCCGGGCAAACACGCGGCGAGCATGGATTTTCCGGAACCCGGAGGGCCGATCATGAGGAGGTTATGCCCCCCGGCTGCCGCAATCTCGAGCGCGCGCTTGGCAATCGTCTGCCCGCGCACCTCGGCGAGATCCGGCATCTTGCGTGGGGTGAGCTCTACCGCCGCTTCGGGCCGCGCCAGCACCTGCGTGCCGCGCACATGGTTGACGAGTGCCAGCAGCGTGGGCGGAGCCAGCAATTCGAGATCGCCCGCGAAGGCGGCTTCCGCGCCATTCTCTGCCGGGCAGAGGATGCCTTTGCCTGCAGCCAGCGCGCCCATGGCGGCGGGCAGCACACCGGCGACGGGGAGCAGTTTGCCATCGAGCGCCAATTCGCCGAGCGCCACATAAGGCTCGAGCGCATCGGCGGGCAGCATTTCAAGCGCGGTGAGCAGGGCAAGGGCAATCGGCACGTCGAAATGCGAGCCTTCCTTCTGCACATCCGCCGGGGCGAGGTTGATGACCACACGCTTGGCCGGAATCAGCACCCCCATCGAGGCGAGCGCGGCGCGCACCCGCTCGCGCGATTCGGCGACCGCCTTATCCGGCA
>CAZUOS010000121.1:0-3591 GCA_964621415.1 uncultured Azospirillum sp. | reverse complement strand
ACCAATCGTCCCCTTTCACCAGCTTCACCACCACGCGGCGGTTGAGTTCCTGGTTGGCGGGGATAGCGGTGCCTGCACTATCGTGGTTGGGGGCTTTGGGGGCGGTGGCGCCACGGCCAATGACGCGGAGTTTTTTCTCGGGGAAGCCCTTGGCGGCCAGAAAGCGCACGAGGTTCGCGGCGCGCGCGGCGGAAAGCTCCCAGTTCGAGGGATACAGATCGCTTGCGACCGGGGAATCATCCGTATGGCCCTCGACCTCGATTACCACGTCGGCCTTGGCGAGTGGAATCACCTGCCGGGTGACCTGCTCGAGCATCGGCACGGCCTGGGCGGTGAACTTTGCCGAACCGGGAACGAAAAACGCCCCCGAGGAAAGCTCGATATCGATGCTGCGCGGCGATTCGGTCACGGCGGCGAACTTATCGAACCCACTTTGCCCGAGCGAGAGGGTGATGTCCTTCTTCACTTTTTCGTAGGGGTCTTCGGTCGGGATCGCGTCGTTATAGAAGCCTTTTTTGCGCAGCGATTCGGCAACCGCTTTCATTTGCTGCACGTCCGGCGTTGAGATGGAGAACAACAGCACGAAGAAGCACATCAGCAGCACCGACATATCGGCGAACGTGATGAGCCAGCCTTCGTCCTCTGGCTCGTCGCGCTTTTTATGGTGCAAGGGAGGTGGCATCATGCCCGTTGCTGCCGCAATTGCTGATCAATGTTGAAGTGGTTCTGCGGTTCGAGGAACGAGTTCAGGCGATCCTGCATGTAGCGCGGCGATTTCTTCTCCGCGAGCATGATCAGCCCCTCGACCACCATCAGGTTACGGAAACGCTCGGTCTCCTGTTTTTGCTGCAGCTTGTTAGCCGCCGGAATGAACACCATACGGGCGAAGAACACGCCATAAAGCGTGGCCACCAGCGCGATCGACATGCCGCCACCCACCGCCGCCGCAATATCCTTCGCGCCTGCCCCCATGCGGTTCAGGATGGCGATCAGCCCCACCAGCGTCCCGATCATGCCGAAGGAAGGAGCGCTGGCGCCCATGTTGCGCAGCACCGGCACGGCGGTTGTTTTATGCTCAAAGTCCGACTCCACCGCCGTCATCATCATGGCGCGCAGCTCGGCCGGGGCATGGTTGGTGATCACCAGCTCCATGCAATAGCGCATCAGCGGGTCGTTCGTCGGCACGGTGCGGATTTCGTTCTCGAGCGCGGGCAGCCCCTTTTGCTGCACCAGATAGGCCCATTTAATCAGCCGGGCGATTTCGGTGTTCAGCCCCTCGCGGGTGGATTTGGGCTTTCTCACCATCCATAAAATGGCTTTGAAGGCGGTGAACACGTCGCGGCTGTGATAGCCCATGAACGACGCCGCAATCGACCCCCCAAACACGATGAGAAACGCGTGCAGCTCGAGATAGATGAACGGATTGCTGGTCGCAAAGGCAATGGAGCCCACCACCAGCAGCATGCCGAAAATCACCCCGAGTAACGATGCAAGCGACATGGAATCCTCTTTAGCCTATCCTTTGAACATACCGTATTTTTTGCATCGTGCCAGTGGAATCATATCAAGGCGGCCGTATGAAAATGGGTCATGCGTTAAGGCGTTGAAGAAAGGGCGTCATCCCGGCCAAGCGGAGCGCGTGCCGGGATCTCCCGACACGACCTGAGCCCGGAATGACGGCTGTTTTAGGCTCTGCCTGTTTCAGGAGATCCCGGCACAAGGCCGGGACGCGCTTTCTTCGAACGCTTTTTTCATGGAGCCGTCCTCGAAATCATACACGCTGCGGCCACACGGCGCTTGCCAGCCTGCGTCCAACCTCCTAAACCCACCCGGCCTCTAGCTTCCAGCCTCTAGCCCCTAACGCTCGCATGTCGCTCGTCAAATCCACCCTCACCATTGGTTTCTACACGCTGCTGTCGCGCATCAGCGGTTTTGTGCGCGACGTGATGATGGCGAATCTCATCGGCGCGAGCTGGCTGAGCGATGCGTTCTTTGTCGCCTTCAAGCTGCCGAACTTTTTCCGCCGTCTGTTCGCCGAAGGGGCATTCAACGCCGCGTTCATCCCAAGCTTTTCCTCCATCCTTACCGAGCGCGGGCGCGAGGACGCGGTCCGTTTCGCCGGTGAAGTGATGAGCGTGCTGCTGCTGGTGCTCTTGGTGCTCAACGCGATTTTCATTGTGTTCATGCCGTGGATCACGCCGCTGTTTGCGCCGGGCTTTGCCGATACGCCCGAGAAGTTCGACCTCACCGTCACTCTCTCGCAAATCACCTTTCCCTATATTTTGTTTATCTCGCTGGTGTCGCTGCTCGGCGGGGTGCTGAACTCGATGGGCAAGTTTGCCGCGCCCGCCGCTTCCCCCATTCTGCTCAATCTCTGTATGATCGGCGGCATGCTCTGGCTTAACCACCTCACCCCGACGCCCGCCCATGCCCTCAGCTACGCGGTGTTTATCGCAGGCCTCGTGCAGCTGGGCTGGCTGGTGCTCGCCTGTGTGCGTAGCGACATGATGCCGCCGCTGGTTTCCCCACGCATGACCAAACAAGTCAAAACCATGCTGCTGCTGATGGCCCCGGCGGCGCTCGGCTCCGGCGTGCAGCAGCTCAATTTGCTGATCGATGTGGTGATCGCGAGCCACATCCCCGATGCCGTCTCCTACCTCTATTATGCTGACCGCATCACCGAATTACCCATCGGCATGATCGGCGTCGCCGTCGGCACCGTGCTGCTGCCGATGCTATCGAGGCAGCTGCGCAGTGGCCAAACGGCCGAGGCCCATGCGAGCATGAACCGCGCGCTCGAGCTGGTGCTGCTGTTCGGCCTGCCGGCCAGCGCGGCGCTGCTGGTGATTGCTGAGCCGGTGATTCGCGTGCTCTATCAGCATGGCAAATTCACGCCCGAGAATATGGTCTACACCACCCGCGTGCTTTATGCCTTCACGCTTGGCCTGCCCGCGTTTCTGGCGGTGAAGGTGTTCGCCCCCGGCTTCTATGCCAACCACGATACCAAAACGCCGTTTCGCATCGCCATGGTGTGCGTCGGGGTGAATCTGTTTTTCAACCTCACGCTGGTGTTTGTCGCGCATCTGGAGGCGATGGGGATGGCGCTCGCCACCACGCTCGCAGGCTGGCTGAACCTCGCCCAAATGGCCATGATCCTCAAACGGCGCGGCATCTTCGCGCCCGACGCGCTGCTGCGCGCACGGCTGATCAAACTCACCCTTGCTTCGGCCATCATGGCGGTGAGCTTGCTCGCCGTCAGCCCCTTCGCCGCGCCGTATTATCAGGAGGGGGCGGTCGCCAAAGTGCTGGCCCTCACCACCACGATTGGCCTCGGCATGCTGGTATTTGCCGCGAGCGTGCTGGCGCTCAAAGCCTATGACGCGCGCGAAATCCGCGGGTTGCTGCGCCGCCGCGCGTAGGTTCCTGGATGACAGCTTCCCGCATCTTCATGTGTCGCCCTGGGGTGGCTACGTTGCGTCGTTGACTCGGGCAAAAACCCCTCTATAGTAGCGCCCGCTAGCCAGGCAGGGAAATCACCCCTGCCAAAAGTGCCCCGGTGGTGGAATTGGTAGACGCGCTAGACTCAAAATC
>CAZUOS010000120.1:0-5226 GCA_964621415.1 uncultured Azospirillum sp. | reverse complement strand
GGATGCGGTTACGCCCAAGCTCGATCTCACCCTGCTCGATGGTTCGCACGGCAGCTTCTCGGCCGATGGCCTAAGCTGGGCCAAAGGCGCGAAATTCGCTGTGGGCGATGTGCTGCTGGTGGAGCCAGATACGGCCACGAAAGGCAGCTATCGCCTGGGGCAGATTCCCGCCGTCAACGGCGCGGTGGTAGTGATGGACCCGCATTCCGGCAAGGTGCTCGCCATGAGCGGTGGCTATGCCTATGGCGGGTCGGAGTTCAACCGCGCCACGCAGGCGCGCCGTCAGCCCGGCTCGTCGTTCAAGCCGTTTGTCTACCTCACCGCGCTCGAGAACGGCTTCAGCCCCACCTCGGTGATTCTCGATGGCCCGATCTCGCTGCCGCAGGGGCCAGGTTTGCCCATGTGGTCGCCGAAAAACTACGAGGGCGATTATATGGGGCCGGTCACGTTCCGCACCGCGCTTGAGCATTCGCGCAACGCCGTGACGGTGCGCATCGCCTCGCTGATCGGCATCAAACGCATCAAGCGGGTGGCGAAGCGCTTCGGCATCTACGACGATGCGGCGCTCGAGAATTACTCCATGGTGCTGGGTGCGAAGGAGACCACGCTCATCAAGCTGGTGAACGCCTATAGCATGATTGCGAACGGCGGGCGGCGCGTCGCCCCGTGGATTATCGAACGTATTGATGATCGCAACGGCGCTACCATCTATCGGCGCGACACGCGCCAGTGCGAATCTTGCGCCCTTGCGGGCGATTTCGGGCGCGAGATGACCCCGCCCACCTTGACCGACGAGCGCGAGCGCGTGCTCGACCCGCGCGTGGCCTATCAGATCACCTCCATCCTGCGTGGGGTGGTGGAGCGTGGCACCGGCAGTGCCGCGAAGGTGCTAAACCGCCCTGTGGCTGGCAAAACCGGCACCACGAACGACTCGCGCGATACCTGGTTCATCGGCTACACGCCGGATCTTGTCGTCGGCACCTATGTGGGGTTCGATACACCGAAATCGCTGGGCGAGAAGGAAACCGGCGGGCGCGTTGCCATCCAGAGCTTCATTAAGTTCTTCCAACTCGCGGGCGATACGATTCCGGTGAAAGATTTCCGTGCCCCGCCGGGCATCCGCGAAGTCGCCATCAACCGTCAGAGCGGCCAACCGCTGTATGACGGCGCGTCGGACGCGGAGAAGAAAAACGTCATCAAGGAAGCGTTCCTCACTGGCGGGCCGATCTTCAAACCCGCGAACGAACTGGCCGAGGAGCTAAAGGATAAAGAGCAACATCAAGGCCCCGTGGTGGAGCCAGAGGATTTAAGCGGCGCGGCTGCCACCGTCCCGGCCGAGGCTCCGCAAGGGGGCTATGCCCGCCCCGGCGCTGGCCAAATGGCCCCCTACCAACGCCCGGTCGATCCTCAAGGCTTCGACCCCAACGCCGCCGCTGGCGTCGGCACCGGCGGGCTTTATTGAGGCGCTATAACTCAAGAATGCTGAAGACCGCGCCGCGCTACTCCGCCATCAGCCTGGGGAAGACCCCTTCGGGCTTAGGCAGTTCGGTGCCGGGCTTCAGCGCGGCCGCAGGGGTGAGGTGGCGGAAGCTGCGTGCCTCCGGCGCAACCGCCAGCTGGTAGAGCAATTTGGCCGCCGCATCCGGCGTGAAGGGCTGCAGCATAATCGCGATGCAGCGGATGGACTCCGCGAGGTAATAGAGCACCGCGTTCATGCGCTCAAGGTCGGTTTTCTTCAGCGTCCAGGGCGCTTCTTTGTCGATATACTCATTTGCTGCCGAGGACATGGCGAGGATCGCCCCGATCACCTCGCCGAATTTGCAGGCTTTCATCTGCTCGCGCGCGGTGCTGTGGGTGGCATCGGAGGTTACGCGCACCATCTCCATCAGGTTTGCGTCCTGCGGGCGAATCTGCGCCGGGTTGACGGCGGGCACGCGGCCTTCGCAGTTTTTCGCAATCATGCTGAGGGTGCGCTGCGCCAGATTGCCGATATTGTTGGCGAGATCGGCATTAATCCGCTCGAACATGCTCTGTCGGCTGAAGTTTCCGTCGCTCCCGAAGGGCACTTCGCGCAGCAGGAAATAGCGGGTTTGATCCAGCCCATAGCGCTCGACCAGATGCGCCGGCGCCACCACATTGCCGAGGCTTTTGCTCATTTTTTCGCCCTCAATCGTCCACCAACCATGGGCGAAAATGCGGCGCGGCAGCTCTAGTTTCGCACTCATCAGGAAGGCGGGCCAATAGACGGCATGAAAGCGCAGGATATCCTTGCCCACCATGTGCAGGTCGGCAGGCCAGAAGCCGTCGCCTTTGCTGGCGGTCCAGTAGTTCGTCAGCGCATCGAGCCACACATACATGATGTGCGCTTCGTTATGAGGTGTCATCCCGGGCTTGTCCCGGGATCTCCCGCCGCCAGCAGAGCCTAATTCCACCGCTGTTTCAGTCTCAGGCTGTTCCGGGAGATCCCGGGACAAGCCCGGGATGACGCCCTGCTGGTTAGGCACCGGAATGCCCCACTTAAACGTGGTGCGGCTGATGGAGAGGTCCTTCAGCCCCCCCTCAACAAAGCGGATCACCTCATTCCGCCGCGATTCGGGGAGGATAAAATCCGGGTTCGCCGCATAGAGATCGAGCAACGGCTGTTGGTATTTGGAGAGACGGAAGAAATAGCTCGGCTCCTCGACCCATTCCACCTCGGCGCCGGTTGGGGCTTTGCCATCCACCAGCTCGGATTCGGCATAAAACGCTTCGTCGCGCGTGGCATACCAGCCGCCGTAATTGGCGAGGTAGATATCGCCCGAAGCCTCGAGCCGCTGCCACATTTCCTGCGCCGCCTGTTTGTGGCGAGGTTCCGTGGTGCGAATAAAATCATCGTTGCTGAGGTTGAGGATCTTCGCCATCTCGCGGAAATGCTCGCTCACCTCATCCACAAACGCCTGCGGCGGCACGCCTGCGCTCGCCGCGGATTTTTCGACCTTCTGGCCGTGCTCATCCGTGCCGGTGAGGAACTTCACCTCATAGCCATCGAGGCGCATATAGCGCGCAATCGCATCGCAGGCGACGCTGGTATAGGCGTGCCCCAAATGCGGCTTATCGTTCACATAATAAATCGGCGTGGTGATGAAATAACGGTCGGTCATCGAAGCTTCCTGTAAGCGTGGGATGCCTCTATATCGGATGCCAGAGGCGCTGTCACGCATGACAACGCGACTTAAACGCTTCTCTCTCCCACGATACGTAGTAGCTTCCGAGATTTTAGCTTTACAGCGGGCGCCGCTTAGCTAAAACCTCACGGCTACGCAAGGAGACCGCCATGAACATCCAAAAAATGCTGAAACAAGCGCAGGAAATGCAATCCAAGCTCGGCACGATGCAGGCCGAGATGGAGGCGCGCGAGTTCGAAGGGCAATCCGGCGGTGGCGCGGTGAAAGTGACCCTCACCGGCAAGGGGAAAATGACCCGCATCACGCTCGAGCCGTCGCTCCTCAACGCCGAAGAAAAAGACATGCTCGAAGACCTCATCCAGCTCGCGCATAACGACGCGAAGGACAAAGCCGACGCCGCTATGGCCGACGCGATGGGCGACATCACTGGCGGCCTGAAGCTGCCGGGTGGCATGAAACTGCCTTTCTAGTCGTCAGTCGTCAGTCAGCAGCCATCCGTGAGGCTGCATGATACTGGAGACTAGAGACTGCAGACGGGAGACTGATGACTAGTATCGATCGCCTCATTTCCGAACTTGCCAAGCTGCCCGGCGTGGGGCCGCGCAGTGCACGTCGGCTGGCGCTGAACCTGCTGAAAAGCCGCGAGCAGCGGATTCCCCCCTTGGTGACAGCGCTCAGCACCGCGCTGGCGCAGGTAAAAACCTGTAGCCTCTGCGGCGCGCTGGATGAGGGCGACCCGTGCAGCATCTGCACGGACGAGACGCGCGACGCCGGGGTGATCTGCGTAGTGGAGGATGTGGCGGACGTGTGGGCGATGGAGCGCGCACGAGCCTTCCGTGGGCGTTACCATGTGTTGGGCGGCACGCTTTCCGCTATCGATGGGCGCGGGCCGGACGCATTACGCATTCAAGCGCTGCTCGCGCGCACGGAGGCAGACACCTGCACGGAGGTGATTCTGGCGCTTTCGGCCACCGTCGCCGGACAAACCACCGCGCATTACGTGGCCGAGCGGCTCGCCGATTCGGGCCTCAAAATCACGCGGTTGGCACAGGGTATCCCCATGGGCGCCGAGCTGGATTATATGGATGACGGCACGCTAGGCGCCGCCCTCAGCGCACGGGTGAGTTATTAGCTCGCTAAACACGTATATCGGCTTCCGCCACCGTTCCCTGCAATCGCTCGAGCAGAGAAAGCCCTTTATATCCGTAGGCGACGCCGGATTCGTTATGCGTGTCCTGCGCATAGGCAATGCTTTGCCGAACGCGGTTTATGAAGTCGAGCGGCTGGTCCGGCCCATCGCTAGCGCTACTCGCAAGGCCGGGCACGCCAGCCCCCATTAAGGGCAATAGCGCACTGGTTTCGTCGACCGAAGCCTGCCCGCTGGTGATCAGCTTATTAATCGTCGCGAGCATCTGGCGCGGCGTAATATTCGTGAAGTCATACGATGTTAACGAAGCCTGCGCAGTTGTATTGGCTGCGGATGGAGCAGCAGTGGCCGCAGCTAAATTACTAGCAGACTTCTCTGCTGATACGAGTGAATATGGCTGTTGCGCGGTAATCTGCATTCATCCCTCCTGCGTGATGCTGTCGCAAGAACAAGCAATTATCGCGCCATTATCTGTTATACCATTTGGCAGTCAACGTATGGATAAAGTAGGACGTTATTGCGAGCGGAGCGAAGCAATCCAGCAATGGCTTTTCTTAGCTGGATTGCTTCGCTCCGCTCGCAATGACGTTCCCTTTATCTTCATCTTGTTTGCAAATTGGTATTATTGCTTGCTTACAGGATGATAGCTAAAAAAAACGCCACCCGGGTTGCCCAGGGTGGCGTTTCGTTGCCGGTTGGCCGTGTGGCTAGTGGCTATAGTAGAGCTTGAACTCGACCGGGTGAGGCGACATTTCCCACTTGGCTAGCTCTTCCTTCTTGAGGTCGATATAGGCATCCAGCTGCTCGTCGCTGAACACGTCGCCCTTTTTGAGGAAGGCACGGTCGGTCTCGAGCGCGTGGATCGCCTCGCGCAGGCTGCCGCACACGGTCGGGATGTCTTTCAGCTCCTCGGGC
>CAZUOS010000119.1:0-5231 GCA_964621415.1 uncultured Azospirillum sp. | reverse complement strand
CCAGTCGCTTCTGTAGCGCTTCGGGGTCGGTAGCATCGAGCAGGATTGCGTCCGGCAGGGCGACGAGAAACAGCGTGTGGAGGACTTTCCCCTGCGGCGATAGCATGGCCGCGAACTGGATGTGCTCGGCGGTGAGCTTGCTCACGTCCTGCGTCAGGAGGCCTTGCAGGAAGGTTAGGCGGTCGTCGCCACGAAGCAGTAAAAAACGTCGCATAGGCTCCCCTATCTATACCCTGCAAGCGCGTCGCGCAACCGCGCCGCCATGGCGGCGACCCCATAATGCGCGATGACGTGGGGCATGGCGCGGTGCGTGGCGGCGAGGGTTGCATCGGGGTGGGTGAGGGCGGTGGTCATGGCGTTGGCGAGGGCGGTGGGATTGGCTTTGGGCACCAGGGTGCCAAGGCCCGGCTCGGACAGGATTTCGCGCGGGCCGTCCGCATCGGTGCTGATGACGGGGACGCCATGCGCCATAGCCTCGAGCAGGACGATGCCGAATGGCTCGATGCGTGAGGGGAGGATGAATAGGTCGAGCGCGGCGAAAAACGCCTGTTTATCCGCTACCCAGCCGATGCGCTCGACCTCGGCGGTGAGGTTGTAGGTCTCGATGAGCTGTTGCAGGTGAGGGGCTTCGTCGCCATCGCCCCCGAGCAGGGCGCGAAAGGCAATGCCTTGCTGTTTGAGCAGCGCCAGTGCGGCAAGCCAGTCGGCAAAGCCTTTTTTCTCGACAAAGCGGCCCATGCTGCCCAGCACCGGTGGAGAGCGGAAGTCGGTGGCCGTGCGTGCGGGGGCGGGGCGCACCATGTTGGGCATCCAGTGCACGTGGGGCACGGCGGCGGCGCGTAGGCCCTCGGCTGCGTGTTGGGTGATGGCGAAGCAGGCATCCAGATGGTGGAAGCGGCGGGTGGAGGCGTTATGGGCGACGGCGAGGATTGCGGGGTGATGGCGGCGGGCGCGGGCGGTGGGAGAGGGGCCATATGCGCGCAGGGCCAGGCTTAGCGCCCGGTTGCCGTGGCAAAGAATCGCGGTGGCCTGAAGGCGCGCGGCTAGCCGACGTAGCCGCCCAGGGGCGAGCAGATCGAGCCTGCCATGATTGGCCAGCAAGTGGACGGGAAGGCCTGTGTGGGCAAAGGCTTCTGCCGCCCAGGCCCCAGGCGAAAGCACGCTGTGGGAGGGGATGCTTGCTGCGGCCAGCGCTTCGGCATAGTCGAGCGAAGCTTGCTCGAGTCCGCCCCGGCCTTTGCCGAGCATGAGGTTGAGGATCGTCACAACGGTGCCTAATGGATGGTGGTCGAGATTCCCCCATAGCGGAACTCGGCAGGGGTAATCAACTCCGCATGCATTACTTTCACGGAATGAATCTTGCCGTCCAGCTCGCGCTCCCAGAACTCGAGGAACCGCTTGAGGCTCGGGAACTTCGGCGCGAGGTCCAGCTCCTGCCAGACATAGCTTTGCAGCAGCACCGGATGATCGGGAAAACGATAGAAAATCTCCGCCGTGGTGAGGCGGTAGTCGCGTAAGCGCAGGCTTAGTTCATGCGACGGCATGGACTCAATTTAGCAAAAATGACGCAGGGTTTCCAGCAGGAAGCGGCAGGGAGTTGGCGAATCTTGCGATTCAGGAGGGCGATAAGTTATTTAAAATATTGCTAAAATGCTGTCATAAAAATGAGAGCGAATCGGAGAATTATTTTGCGCCGCGGTCGTGAGTGTGGTAGTTAAGAAGCACAGGCCGGGTCTACCGGCGAGCTTAATCGCCTTCCCTACGTGGGAGGCACTCACACAGTAAGGGAGTTGAGAATGAAGACGATGGTGAAAAAACTGATGTCGGATGAATCGGGTGCGACGGCGATCGAGTATGCGCTGATCGCGGCGCTGATTGCGGTTGCCGGTATTACCGCGATGAAGAGCCTGAGCTCTAAAATGAACGGGGCATTCGGCAACGTGGCTGACAACCTCTAGTGGTTGTTGGAAGCGAGGGGGCAGCTCATGGCGTGTGGCCACGGGCTGCCCCGTTTTCTTTTGTGCCGCGAAGCGAGCGAACCAAATGAGAAAATACGATAGTGCGCAGGTGTGCGATGACGATAATCAGACGGCTACTGCGTGAAGAATCCGGGGCGACGGCGATTGAGTATGCGCTGATTTGTGCGCTGGTGGTGCTCGCCGTGATTGGCGCGATGCGTGGCTTGGGCGGCTCCAGCGGGGGCGGCTGGGGCAATGTGGCCAATAATGCAGAGGCTGTGCTGTAGCCGTTGAGAGACGCTGGCGCTTTTCGTAAGTGCGTCGAACATTCTAATGTTCTTGTGATTTTAGCAGAACTTGCCCCAATGCTTTTTCGATCTGGGTGGCCATTTGTGCTGGGCTCATGGGGAGGGTTTTCAGCAGTTTGGCCGCTTGCGGGTTGCTGCTGGCTTGCAGCATGGAAAGCGATTGCTGCGCTTGGGTGAGGTAAGCGGCTGAAGCGTTAAGGTTTTGGTCGTTTTGTGCATAATAATTCCCTAACGCCAGTTGCGACCAGATGCCAAACCCTTGCGGCTGGCTGGCCCCCGCCTGCAGCCAGGCAACCCCTTGCGCCGAGGACGAGGGGCTTCCCAGGTAGTTCTGGCCAATCGAGAAACTGTTGAGCGCGGTGCTGAGCGAGGGTGGGGCGCCGCTCGGGAGGGCGAAGGCCTGTGGGCCTTTCGCGATCATCTGGAGTAATTCGGGCTGTGTGCCGATGAGGCTGCGTAGATTATCGCCGCTGAAGGAGGAAAGCCGTGCCAATTGCGGTAGCCCGCCTTGGCCGGGAATCATGGCTTGAAGCGTATGCAGTTGGTTGGAGACGGCTGCCACCGCTGCTCCCAGCGCTTCGATCCCCTTGCTGAGGCCGCCACAAACCGGTTGCGCATAATTACCCATCCCGCTGCTGCCTGCGATGTCGTAGCATTGCTGGCCTAGCGGACTGATGCGTGTCCAGAGCCAATTCCCGGCATTGGTGTAGGTGAGGGCGGCGGTGACGATGAGGACAAACAGAATCAGGCGCATGTAAAAAAGCCTATTTTCCAGTGGCTAGTTAAGTGCGTTCATTGTCACAGAATCTTCATGCAAAATCTATTGCTAATTGTATAAAAATTGAGTAATTAAGAATTATTAATAAATTATAAAAATAACATCGTTCACAAGGGACGCTCGACATGACAACGATTCCGCAACTCGACCATACCACCCAAGCGGCTGAGAAAAGCACTCTTTGGGCATGGTTCTCTGGCAACGACCATTCGACGGCGATGTTCTTTACGCCGACCGAGCCGGTGGTGATTGCGGTGCCAAGCGAGCCGACCTCTGGCTTTCATGTGGTTAACGGCACGGGCGCCAGCGAGACGCTTTATGGCGGCACGGGGAGCGACCTGATCCATGGCAATGGCGGGAACGACCTGATTGGCGGCAATGAGGGGGATGATTTTCTGGTGGGTGGCAATGGCAATAACACCATCTTCGGTTGGACGGGTGACGACACGATTATTTCCGGCGCGGGCAACGACTATCTGACCGGTGACGAAGGCAACGATATTGTTTACGGTAATGCGGGCAACGATACGATTTGGGGCTGGACGGGGAATGATTATATCGTGGGTGGCGATGGCAACGACCTGAGCAGCGGCGACCAAGGAAATGATACGATTTTCGGCGACAACGGCAACGACAATTTGTTCGGCTGGACCGGGGATGACGTGATTCATGGCGGCGAAGGCAACGACACGATCTGGGGCTGGGAAGACAGTGATACTATTATCGGCGATGCGGGGAACGACGTGCTCGGCGGCGACCAGGGCGATGATTACCTTTATGGTGGCGCGGGCAACGACAGCATCTATGGCTGGACGGGGAATGATTATATCGATGGCGGCGATGGCAACAACCTGCTGCTCGGTGAAGACGGCAACGACATCATCTATGGCGGGAACGGCAACGACCAGATTTATGGCGGCGAAGGCAACGACCTGATCTATGGCCTGGGCGGTTTTGACGTGATCAGCGGTGGCAACGGCGATGACACGATCTATGGCGGTATTCAATCCAGCCAGATTTTTGGCGATGGCGGGAATGACCTGATCATCGGCTATGATGGCTGGAACATGATCGCCGCAGGCGATGGCAACGACTCAGTCTATGGCGGGGCTGGCAACGACACGATTTATGCGGATGTGGGCGATGACTCGGTGCAGGGAGGTGGTGGCGACGACCTGATCTATGGTTGGACGGGGAACGACACGATTTTCGGGAATGCCGGGAATGACCATATCGGCGGCGATCAGGGTAGCGATCAGATCATCGGTGGCGATGGCGACGACTTCCTGAAAGGCGGCGCGGATGGCGACTCGGTGTGGGGCGGCGCGGGGAATGACAGCATCTATGGTGGCGATACCGACCTGCAATCGGCCGATGCAGGGGATTATCTTGACGGTGGCGATGGCAAAGACCTGATCCATGGCGGCCTTGGTAACGATACCATTTTCGGCGGTGCCGGTGAGGATTCGCTGTTCGGCGATGATGGCAACGATACGCTCTATGGCGATGCGGGTAGCGATACGATGCATGGCGGTAATGGCGACGATTACCTGTTCGGCGGCGATGACAACGACACGCTCTATGGCGATGCGGGCAATGACTGCCTGCATGGCGAAGCGGGCAATGACATTGGCTATGGCGGCGATGGCAACGATTTCCTCTATGGCGAAACGGGGAACGACACGCTGGATGGCGGCGCAGGCAGCGATACGATTCGTGGTGGCCAGGGCGACGACCTGCTGACGGGTGGCGATGGCAAGGATTACTTTGTCTTCACCAACGAAGTGAGCAACGTGACCACGCTTGCCCAACTGGATTTCGGGCATGATGTGATCACCGACTTCCACCATGGCGAGGATATTATTGCCTTCGAGGGTGGGCTGACCGGTATTCTCAAGAACTGGAGCGATATCAGCAGCCACTTGAGCGATGATGCTAATGGCAACGCCGTGCTTACCTTGAGCGACCATGCGTCCATCACGCTGGTTGGGGTGCATGCGAACCAGCTGGATGTGAATGACTTCCTGGTGAGCTAGCCGGCATTGAGGTGATATGAGAATCCAGGGCCGTTTCTTTCATCAGGAACGGCCCTTTTTTATGGCTTAGAATACAAGATTTAGTGTTTCCGAATTAGGTTCGCTCGCTTCGCGGCGCAAAACCACTGCTTTCGGCAGTGGTTTTGATCGT
>CAZUOS010000118.1:0-5245 GCA_964621415.1 uncultured Azospirillum sp. | reverse complement strand
TCATCCTTACCGGGGTTGAGCTGGCGCTCATCCTCGATCTCCACCCAGTCGGTGATGGGCGTATGGCGGCTAACCAGCGCATGCTCAAGCACCTGATCGACATGCTCCACCGGAATGATGGTGAGGTGCTTTTTCACGTTATCGGGGATTTCCTCGAGGTCTTTCACGTTCTCCTCAGGAATCAGCACCGTGGTGATGCCGCCACGCAGCGCCGCGAGCAGCTTCTCCTTGAGGCCGCCGATCGCCGTCACGCGCCCGCGCAGGGTCACTTCCCCGGTCATCGCCACGTTCTTTTTCACCGGAATGCCGGTGAGCACCGAGACAATGGTGGTGGTCATGGCGATGCCGGCGCTCGGGCCGTCCTTCGGCGTCGCGCCATCCGGCACATGCACATGGATATCCTTTTGGCGGAATAGTGGCGGTTTGATGCCGAAATCCAGCGCACGGCTGCGCACATAGCTCGCCGCCGCCTCCACCGATTCCTTCATCACCTCACCCAGCTTACCGGTGACGGTGAACTTACCCTTGCCCGGCATGGCGACGGACTCGATGAGCAAGAGATCACCGCCGGTTTCCGTCCAGGCGAGGCCGGTCGTTACGCCGACCTGATCGACCTTCTCCGCCTCGCCATACGAGGTTTTGCGCACGCCGAGATATTTGCCGAGATTTTTGCGGTTAATGGTGATTTTCTCTTTCCCCTTCATCATGATCTGCCGCACGGCCTTACGCGTCATCCGCGCAATCTCGCGCTCGAGGTTACGCACCCCAGCCTCGCGCGTGTAATAGCGGATCGTGTCGCGCAGCGCGTCCTCCGAGATCACCAATTCGCCCTTTTTCAGCCCATGTTCCTTCATTTGTTTCGGGATGAGGTGTTGGGTCGCGATATCGACCTTTTCATCCTCCGTATAGCCCGAGAGGCGAATCACCTCCATCCGGTCGAGCAGCGGGCGCGGCATGTTGAGCGAGTTGGCGGTGGTGATGAACATCACATCCGCGAGGCTGTAATCCACCTCGATGTAATGGTCGTTGAAGGCTTTGTTTTGTTCGGGGTCCAGCACCTCGAGCAGCGCGGCCGCCGGGTCGCCGCGAAAATCGTTGCCGAGCTTGTCGATCTCATCGAGCAGAATCAGCGGATTGCTGGATTTTGCTTTCTTCATGCTCTGGGCGATTTTCCCCGGCATCGAGCCAATATAGGTGCGTCGGTGGCCGCGAATCTCCGACTCATCCCGCACGCCGCCGAGCGCAATGCGCACATAATTACGGCCCGTCGCGGTCGCGATGGAGCGCGCGAGCGAGGTTTTCCCAACGCCCGGAGGGCCAACAAGGCACAAAATGGGCCCCTTGATCGACTTGGTGCGCGCCTGCACGGCGAGATATTCCAAAATCCGTTCCTTCACCTTCTCGAGGCCCGCATGCTCGGCATCGAGAATCTTCTCGGCCGCGTTGAGATCGGTTTTGATTTTGGTGGTTTTCTTCCAGGGCAGCGAGAGCACCCAATCGAGGTAATTGCGGATCACCGTCGCTTCCGCCGACATCATGCTCATGGTGCGCAGCTTTTTCATCTCGGCTTCGCATTTGGTGCGCGCTTCCTTGCTCAGGCGCGTTTTCTTGATGCGCTCTTCCAGCAGGCCCATTTCATCCTTAGTGCCGTCCTCCAGCTCGCCGAGTTCCTTCTGAATCGCCTTCATCTGCTCGTTGAGGTAATATTCGCGCTGGCTCTTCTCCATTTGCTTTTTCACGCGGCCACGGATGCGTTTTTCCGTGTTCATCACCCCGATTTCCGATTCCATGAGGCCGAACACATGCTCGAGCCGCGCCGAAACGGTGATGATTTCAAGGATTTTCTGCTTCGCCGGAATATCAATCGCCATATGCGCGGCGATGGTATCCGCAAGCACCGCAGGCGAGGTGATTTTATGGATAGCGCCGAGTGTCTCGGGCTGAATCTTGCGGTTCAGTTTGATATATTCCTCGAACTTCGCAATCACCGAGCGGAACATCGCCTCGGTCTCGACCGGGTCGCCCGGCTCTTCGGTCAGCTCTTCTACCTCGGCGCCCAAAAACTCGTCCTGCGGGAAGAATTGGTGGATTTTGGCGCGGCGCATGCCTTCCACCAACACTTTCACCGTGCCATCCGGCAGGCGCAGCAATTGCAGCACGGTCGCGACGGTACCGACACGAAACAGCTCCTCGAGATTCGGCACATCCTGCGTGCCGTTTTTCTGCGAGACCAGCACAATGCGGTTATTCGCGCGCACCACCGATTCCAGCGCCTTGACGGATTTTTCGCGGCCCACAAACAGCGGCACCACCATGCCAGGGAAGACGACAATGTCACGTAGTGGCAACACCGGCAAATGTTGGGGGGCAGATTCGGTCATAGAAGACTCCTCGCACTTCGTGAGGTGAGGGGGATGATGCTAATGCGTTCGCTATGATATAGGTTTTATCTAGCCCTTGTAAAGGCTCAGCCGTGTAACACTTTCTTAACTTTATGGTTTTATACTACCGCGAAGAGGTCTTCATGCAACAGTTGACGTATCGGGTTACGCATCGGCACGCCTTTACCTTGATCGAAACCATCGTCGCCCTGGCGGTGATTGCGCTATTGGTCGGCTCCGTGGTGGTGGGGCAGCGCGTGTTGCGGCAGTCGCAATTGCAAGCGGTGCTCAGCGATTATGCCAAATATAGCAGCGCCGTGAACCAGTTTCGTCAGCAATATAACGGCTTTCCGGGCGATCTGCTCGACGCGCAGGATTTTTGGGGAACTTCTGGCATCGTGAACGGGAGCGGGAACGGCCAAATCTCGGGCACGGTCGAACCGTATCAGGCGTGGTTACAGCTGGTGGATGCCAAATATATCGAAGGCAGTTATTCTGGTGTGGCGGTGGATGATGGCTCGGCCTCGCATAATATGTTGGCGTCGCCTGGAGTGAACGTTCCGCGTGCGCGGCTGGCCAATTCGGGCTGGAGCTTTGGCTATAAACCCACCACCTCGAGCGATAACCAGCGCTACGACCAGGGGCTCGATAATTTTCTGGCGTTTGGTGCGGCAACCACCGCGACGAGTGCCACCAACGCAACCGATGGCTATGTCACCATCGGCCCCGTGCTCACACCGGAAGAGGCCATGCAGCTCGATAAAAAGATTGATGATGGCTTGCCCACCACCGGGCGTGTCGTATCCTTGAGGCCAAGCTGGACCGCGCCTGCCGTCTCTCCCGTGCCCAATTGTGTGAACGTAAACGCCTATAACATCGCCTACAAGGCGGAAGCCTGTAGCCTCAACATGAAGATCGTGCTGCAGCGTTAGCCAGCTTTGCTGCGGCTGGCGGCGGCTCTGCTCGCTGCGCTGCTTAATTCACGCATGCTCCATTGCTTTTTTACGAATCATCGGCAACCCGCCGCACCATTCGCGCTGGGCTGCGCCTGCATATTTACAAAGCATTTTAAATAAAGTTTCAAAAAAGTTAATTTTTCTCAAAAATAATTCAGAATTTAACCATAGATTAACATTTGTGTGGGAATAATGGTAAATATAGTGAGATAACCTTACAGGCATATCCATGTCACTTGCACGCGTTTTAGATCATAAGTCGGGGGTGTTGTTACCGCTGACAGAAGCGCCTGAGGCGCTGCAACACGCACAGGAAACATCGCCTTCCTTGCTGAACCTGTATAACGAAATGTTTGAGTCTGTTCGTGCGAACAACGAAGCGCTGATCGATGAATGCTACCGGCTGCGGTATAAGGTGTATTGCGTCGAGCATCCCTTCGAAGATCCTAATCCTGAATTGGGCGAGTACGAGCGCGACGAATATGATGGGCATTCGGTGCATGCGCTGCTGAAGCACCGTAAATCCGGCGAGCATATTGGCTCCGTGCGTCTGATTATCGATCAGAAGGATACACCGCAACGCATTCCGGCCATTCGCCTTGCCGAGGAGCATGGCATTGTGTTGCCTAGGCATTTATACAATCAACCCTGTGCGGAAGCCTCGCGGTTTTGTATCTCGAAGGAGTTCCGTCGGCGAATCACCGATAGCACCCATGCGAGTAGTTATACATCGCACGAGCTGGTTGCGATGCGTAACCGCGTGATTCCCTTTATGGCGTTGGGGCTGATGAAAATGGTGTTTGCCATGTGCAAAGAGCACAGTATTCGCCAATGCTGCGCGGTGATGGAGCCGTCGCTGCTACGCTTGCTCGATAAACTGGGTATTCGTTTTGAGCCAGTCGGGGGATTGATCGAGCATCACGGCTTGCGGCAGATTTGCTTCGTCACCAACTGCAACCTCTACGAAACCTTGTTGAGAGAGCGCCCCGATGTGCTCGACATGATGACAGAAGGTGGCCGTTCGCCACTGATTTATTAAGTGCTCTGGGGCACGCGTAGCGTGTCTCTTCCGCGCTGTTCACTCCTTACAATCCCCACGACAAGGGCTGCTTGGCGCAGTGCCGCTTTGGAAGCCGTAATGCGCCAATATGCGCAGGGTTTGGGGGCTGGTGAAGGTGTTTTGCAATTGTTTGGCGGTTTCCCCGGCCCCGGCGAGGAGCGCGAAGTCGTAGCGCAAGGGGGGGCTGATTTCGGGCGGTAACAGGGCCAGGATCTGGGTATCCGTCTCGCGCGAGGCGGGGGCCGCCAGCATCAGCGCCAGGCCGTTCGTGTCGCGCAGGCGGTCGAGCGCTTCCTCGCGCGTATCGAGCGCCTGGGCGCGGGTACTGAGATAGGGAGCGAGGTTCGGTTGCTCAATCGCGGCGGCGCCCATGCGGCCTTCCGGGGTATCGGCCGCGACATAAATCACTGGTTGCGAGGGGGACGCCAGCAGAATCGCTTCGAACGAGACGCGGGTAGCAAGACGTGCCGAATCGCTCAGTTCGCGGTTGCCGACCAGCGCCAGCGGGCTTTGCGCAATGGTACGACGGCTCGAAACATCGCTTAAGCCGCGCTCCGCCAGCTGGTTCAGCAAGGCGGCATCGGCGGTGAGGATGGCATCGGCCTCGAGCCCCTGGGCGATGGCGCGCGCCACGTCGCCCCCGGGATTGCGCACGATGGTGACGGGCGTGTTATGCGTGGTGGCGTAGTCGCGGGCGATATGGGTGACGGGAAAGAGCAGATCTTCATCGGCCAGCAGAGTGACGCCTTGCGAAACATCGCTCGCCCAGGTGGGACGGGCGAGGGTAAGCAACAACAGCCATAGCAAAAGCAGACGCATACGTGAAGCGTAGCAATTTTATACACGAG
>CAZUOS010000117.1:0-5252 GCA_964621415.1 uncultured Azospirillum sp. | reverse complement strand
TTCCCATCGCGCAGTTCCAGCGCTCTCGCATAAACTTCGCTTTTGGGCCTGCCCGCATGTTCGGCCACGGCGGCGACGGCCTGTTTCAGGCTGCCTTGCTGCAAAGCCGCCCTCAACGCGGCGTCGAGTTCGGCATCGCTGAGCCCTGTCGGCGGGGCAGCGCCCTGCAACACAATCACGCACTCGCCGCGCGGTGCGGTGGCGGTGAAATGCGCCACCAGCTGCGCCAGCGTGCCGCGCACGCATTCCTCGTGCAGCTTGGTCAGCTCACGCGCCACGGCCGCCTCGCGGTCGCCGAACGCCTGGGCGAGATCCGCCAGCGTCTCGAGCAGCCGGTGCGGCGCTTCATAGAACACCAGCGTGGCGGGCATCGCCTGCAGTGCCGTAAGCGCCTGTCGCCGCGCCGTGGCTTTGCTGGGCAGGAATCCGGCATAATAGAACTGCTCGGCCGGTAAGCCACTGATCGTCAGCCCCGAAAGCAGCGCGCTCGCCCCGGGAATCGGCGTCACCCGCAGGCGCGACGCAATGGCCGCCCGCACCAACCGCGCACCGGGGTCGGAAAGCAGCGGCGTGCCCGCATCCGAGATCAGGGCGATGCGCGCCCCACGCATCAGATGCCCGATCAATGTCTCGGTTGTTTCGGCTTCGTTATGCGTGTGGTAAGGCAGCATTCTGGTGGTGATGCCATAATGCTTCAGCAGCCCGCCGCTCACCCGCGTATCCTCGCAGGCGACGAGATCCACCGCCTTCAGCACCTCGAGCGCGCGCAGGGTGATATCCTTAAGGTTGCCGATCGGTGTCGCCACCAGGAACAGCTCGCCGTTTCGTGCTTGGCTTTTAGGGGCAATCGGGTTAGTGTCCATGAGGTCATTCCTGAGGAGATGGAGTTTAGGGGATTTCATGCGCCATCGCCATCGTTTTTCGCTGCTGCTTGCGGTAGGGGCCTTGCTACTCAGCGGCTGCACCGCTTCCGAAACCAACTACACCCCTGGCTATAGCGGCGCCCAGCAGGCTCCCAAAAACCCGCGTCCCCTGGCGGCCGGCACGGCGGTGATTGCTCCGCCCGGTAGCGCCGCCGCCGCAAACACCGCCACCGATAGCACCAGCACCCCGGCCAACGCCGCCGCGCGCACCGTGCGCGTGGGGCTGCTCCTGCCGCTTTCCGGCAGCCGCTCGGAGCTGGGCCGCGCCTTGCAGGATGCCGCCGCCATCTCGCTGTTCGATAAATACGCGCGCCTGTCGCCACGCCTGCAAACCGTGCGGGTGGAGCTGATTCCCAAAGACACGGGCGACACGCCCGACCAAGCCGCCCGAGCGATGGAAGCCGCCCTGGCCGACGGAGCCTCGTTCATCATCGGCCCCCTATTTGCGGATGCCACCGCCACCAGTGCTCCCCTCGCCCGGGCGAAAGACATCCCCGTGCTCAGCCTCTCGAACACGCGCACCCAGGCCATGGCGGGCACCTATCTCTTCGGCTTCTCGCCGGGCGAGCAGGCGGCGCGCATCGTCACCTATGCCCTTAGCGCAGGCAAAACCCGCATCGCGGCGCTGGTGCCGGAAGGGCCGCTGGGCGATACCGTCCTCACCGCCGCGCGCGAGGCCGCCGCCAAACAAGGCGCCAAACTGGTCATCGAAGCCGCCTACCAAACGCAAGGCGCAGGGCTGGATACGGCACTCAACAAACTGGTCAAAGCAGGCGAACCTGCCCCGTTTGATGCGATCCTGATCCCCGAGGGCGGCCCCGCGCTCGACACCATCCTGCGGGGGCTCGCCGCGCGCGGTGTGCGCCCCAGCAATGTCCAGTTCCTCGGCACTGGCCTGTGGGACGATGCCGAGCTGCTGCGCCGGGTGAACCTGCAAACCGCCTGGTTCGCCTCCAGCTCGCCGGAGCTAACCAGCAAGTTCGAAACCCGCTTCACCACCACCTATCACTACGCCCCGCCGCGCATCGCCAGCCTGTCCTACGATGCGGTGGCACTCGCGGTCACCCTCGCCACCTCCGGCCGCCCGTTCGATAATGCCACCCTCACCAGCCGCGCCGGGTTCTCGGGCCCTGCCAACGGCGTCTTCCGCCTACGCCCCGACGGCATTGTCGAACGCAACCTCGCCGTCATGCGGGTCGAAGGCGGCAACCGCACCATCATCTCCCCCGCGCCGGAGCGTTTCTGATGCAGCCTCGCCGTTTGTGCACCCACGCCTTCACCCTGATGGAAATAGCCTTCGTGCTCATCATCATTGGGTTGCTGGTGGGGGGCATCCTCACCGGGCAGGAACTAATCCGCAGTGCGGAAATCGGCCGCGCCACCAAACAGCTGGATGGCTACGTGCTCGCCACCCATGTCTTCCACGAAAAATATAATGGCCTGCCGGGCGATCTGAACCCCGCCGCCTTCGGCTTTCGGGCCGATGCCAACATCACCCCCAACCATAATGGATTGATTGAAACCACCGACGATGTCGGCAACGCCTACGACAACGAAGCCGCCGTGTATTTCCTGCATCTGCATCAGGCAAACCTGCTAAACGGCGTTATCCCCGCCACCGCGTTCGATGCCGCCAGCATTAACGACCTCACCCAATACACCCCCACCTTCGAGATTCGCCCCGGCGGCCAGGTGATGCTGCGGCAGGATGCCGGCATCCACTATCTCTACGCCGGCGCGATGACCGTGAGCGCGGGCCAGCTCACCGTTCCGGCCGATCAGGGCATCACCCCGATGGATGCCTCGCGCCTTGACGTGAAAATGGACGATGGCGACCCCCAGCGCGGCAAATTGGTGGCGATGGCCGACCTGCACACCCTCACCAGCGGCACGCCCGCCGATGGCATCTGCGCCTATAGCGGGGCCTACAACACCGGCAATGTCGCCCGCCAGCGCGCCAGCGTTTGCACCGTGCGCTTCCGTGCCGATTTTTGATCCGACCTCAGGCGATTTTAAACCCCTCGCCCCTTGCCTTGCCCCACCCCGCGCATGGCGTTCTCGACAAACTTTCCGGCGAGGTTCAGCCCCTGTTGCTGCAACCGCTTGATGGTATCTTTCGCTTCCTCATACACCGCGAGCTGGCCGGTAGCATAGGCGAGGTGCGACTGGTCGAGGCGCTTTTTCTCCTCCGCCAGTCCGCGCCCAATCTGCCCCATCAGGGCGAGGGCCTCCTGCCGCTCGCGCGCGGTGAGGTTTTTGCGGGCGAGCAGCGCCTGAATGCGCTCGCGCAAATCATCACGCTCCACATGCATCAGCTCGCCCATGGCTTCGGCAGCGCTCATGTTTCCGGCGATCAGCTTGGCCATCACCTCCTCGATCAACGCAAGGTCGCCCTGCGATTGCTCGGCGTCCTCGTGCCGTGCTTGCACATTCCGGTCGGCGATCTCGGCAAACAGCGCCGCAAAAAACACCATGTAATCACGATAAAGCCCGGCAATCTGCGCCCGCACCGCCTGCGGCGGCATTTTCGGCACGCTCGCCGCTTCCTCCCCCCGCTTGATGAGGCTGCTACCCGCCGATTTCTCCGTCGCCCGGTTGATGAGGCCGATGGGCTTGCTCTGCACCTGCCGCAACTGGCCAAGGTCATAGGCCAGATTCTCAACCGATAAGCGACTGCGCTTGGCATAGGGGTCGGCCTCGCCCGAGGTGAGGGCGCGCACCGCATCATGAAAATGCTCGATCCGCGGCCGCCAGTCACCCTCGTGCAGGCGGATGCCCCACTCGGTCTCAATCGGCAGAATCTGCACATATTTCCCGTGCATCAGCTCGATAATGGCAGCTTGCTCGGCGGCGTCGAATGGCATAGGGGGTGGTTCGTGGTTCGTGGTTCGTGGTTCGTGGTTCGTGGTATACAATGCAGCCGAAAGAAAACCAAGCAGCAGATATAGTCTTTCCTTATGACAGATTCCAATACATCCCCCGAATCACAGGTTCCGAACCACGAACCACGAACCACGAACCCCTCTCCTTCCACCGCCCTCTACATTCACTGGCCGTTCTGCCGCAAAAAATGCCCGTATTGCGATTTTAACTCCCATGTGCGCGAGGGGGTGGATCAGGCGGCATGGCGAGCGGCCTTGCTGCGCGAGATGGGCTATTGGCAGGCGCGCGTGCCGGGGGCGCACATCACGAGCATCTTCTTCGGCGGCGGCACGCCGAGCCTGATGCCGCCCGCGACCGTCGCGGCATTGATTGACGAAGCCGCGCGCCTCTGGGGCCTCAATGCCGATTGCGAAATCACGCTCGAAGCCAACCCCACCTCGGTCGAGGCCGCCAATTTTGCGGCGCTCGCGCAAGCAGGGGTGAATCGTGTGTCGCTCGGCGTGCAGTCCCTACGACCCGAATCGCTGGCGTTTTTGGGCCGCGAGCATTCGGCCGAGGAAGCCCTCGCGGCGCTCGCGCTTGCGGCCCGCACCTTCCCCCGCTACTCGTTCGACCTCATCTATGCCCTGCCGAACCAAACCCTCGCCGAGTGGGAAAGAGAACTGCGCGAAGCATTGCACTATGCGCGCGGCCATCTGTCGCTCTACCAACTCACCATCGAGGAAAACACCGCGTTCCACCACGCCTACCATGTCGGCAAATCCTTCCAATTGCCCGAGGATTCACTCGCCGCCACGCTTTATCAGACAACGCAAGACATCATGGAAGCGGCGGGCCTACCCGCCTACGAAATCAGCAACCATGCCGAAGTGGGGCAGGAAAGCCGCCACAATCTCAGCTATTGGCAAAGCCGCCCCTATTTCGGCATCGGCCCCGGCGCGCATGGGCGGGTCGAACCACGAACCACGAATCACGAATCACGAATCACGCGAACCGCCACCCGCACCCTCAAATCGCCGGAGCGTTGGTTGGCCGCAGTCGAAGTGCAGGGGCACGGGGTCGAGGAAGAAACCCCGCTCACGCCCGAAGAACACCTCGAGGAAGCCCTCCTCATGGGCCTGCGCCTACGCGAGGGCGTCACGCTCGAAGGCCCGCTCGCCCCGTTGCGCCCGCGCCTCACGCCCGCCATCCTCACCCAGCTTTCCGGGCTTGTCACGCTCGAAGGCCATCACCTCCGCACCACCCCGCGCGGAAGGCTGCTACTGAATTACGTGATTCAGGAATTGTTGGGATAGGGTTCCAGAGCGCCGTCATTGCGAGCGCTAGCGAAGCAATCCAGTAAAGAAAATCTTGCACCGAAGACTCGGCGCGCTGGATTGCTTCGCTAGCGCTCGCAATGACGTGCCAACCCATTACCCATCAAACAGCCCCGGCTGCGGGGCCGGG
>CAZUOS010000116.1:0-5266 GCA_964621415.1 uncultured Azospirillum sp. | reverse complement strand
GCCTCGCACAACGCCGGAAAAGTGCGCGAGTTTCACGCGCTGCTCGCGCCGTATGGGTTCCAGGTTGTATCGGCGGCGGAGATGGATTTGCCCGAGCCGGAGGAAACCGGCGACACGTTCGAGGCCAATGCCGAGCTGAAGGCCCGCGCGGCGATGGAGGGATCGGGCCTGCTGTCGCTGGCGGATGATTCGGGCCTTGCGGTGCCAGCGCTTTCTGGCGCGCCGGGCATTTATTCCGCCCGCTGGGCCGGCCCCACCAAGGATTTTACCGCCGCCATGGCGCGGGTGGAGCAGGAACTCCGCGCGCGCGGCCTCACGCCCGAGGGCACGCCCGCCTATTTCGTCTGCGTGCTATCGCTCGCCTATCCCGGCGGCGAAATCCGCAGCCTGCGCGGCGAAATTCACGGCACCCTCACCTTCCCGCCGCGCGGTGCACATGGCTTCGGCTATGACCCAATCTTCGTGCCGAACGGCTATACGCAAAGCTTCGGCGAGCTGGACCCCGCGCTCAAACACCGCATCAGCCACCGGGCGCAGGCCTTCGCGGCGCTCGAGGCCTTTCTGAAAGCCGAGGCTGCCGCATGAGCCGTCACTTCCTCGCTTTCGCCGCCTCGACCCGTGCCGAATCGCTCAACAAACGGCTGATGGCGCGCGCCGTGGCCGTGGCCGAGGCGACGGGGGCGCATGTTCACATACTCGACTATGAAAGCCTGCAAGCGCCGCTCTATTTGGGTGAAACCGCCCCTGCCCTGCCCGCCGGGCCTGCACGCCTCAGCGAGGCGCTGCGCAACGCCGATGGGCTGATGATTGCAAGCCCAGAGCATAACTGGTCGATGCCTGCTTCGCTCAAAAACCTGATCGACTGGCTATCGCTCGACCCGCGTGCCCCACTTAAGGGCAAGCGCGCGCTGCTGATGTGCGCCAGCCCTTCCGTGCGCGGCGGCATTCTGGGATTGCAGCAGCTTTCGGTGCCGCTTTCGCATCTCGGGGTGCATGTGTATCCGCACCTCATCGCCATGGGCAACGCCGAGGAACAGCTCGCCAGCGCCACCAGCAAAGACCATGATTTCCTTCGCTCCTGCGTGGCTGATTGGGTGGCTTGTTAGGGGTGCCTGGTGATTGGTGCCTGGTGCTTAGTGCGGCTGGGATTTTTTGAGCGATTGATATAGCCCCATCAGGATACGGGAAAGCCGATTTGTCTCCTGCTGCAACGCATTCGACACCTCCGCAGAGATATACGCACGCCGAAGGGCGATCTCCAACTGCGTCTCGACCTCTGCCAGAGAGCCGCGTGCAATCGCGATAAAATGGACAAACTCTCGCGTTCCGCGAACGCTTCCTTCTGCTATATTGGAAGGAATGGAAACGACCGCACGCCGTAACTGCTGAGCAAGCCCATAGCGCTCATCTGCCGGAAAGTTCGCCGTATAAGTATAGATATGATCCACGAGGTCGAGCGCCTTCTGCCATGCCACAAGCTCCCTATAACTACCGAGCTTCTCCGGCATTCGCCTCTCCCCAAACCAAGCACCAGGCACCAAGCACCAGGCACCCCTCTTACACCAGCGCGATATCCGGCGCGTCGATCGCTTTCATGCCGACGACATGATAGCCGCAATCGACATGCAAATTCTCGCCCGAGGTGCCCGAGCCGAGCTCGGAAAGTAGGAACAGGCCCGCACCGCCGACATCCTCGATCGTGGTGTTACGCTTGAGGGGCGCGTTATACTCGTTCCATTTCAGGATATAGCGGAAATCGCCGATGCCCATGGCAGCCAGCGTTTTGATCGGCCCAGCGGAGATGCTGTTGACGCGGATATTGTCGCGCCCCAGATCGACCGCGAGGTATTTCACCGATGCCTCGAGCGCCGCTTTCGCCACGCCCATCACGTTATAATGCGGCATCACTTTTTCCGCCCCGTAATAGGTGAGGGTGAGCATCGACCCGCCGTTTTTCATCAACGCTGCGGCGCGCTGCGCCACCGCCGTGAACGAATACACGCTGATGTTCATGGTCATCAGGAAGTTTTCGAGGCTGGTATCAACATACCGCCCCTTCAGCTCGTCCTTGTCGGAAAATGCAATCGCATGCACCACGAAATCGATGCTGCCCCATTCCTTCTCGAGCGTGGTGAACACGCTGTCGATCGAGGCCATGTCGGTTACGTCGCACGGCAGGATGAGCGAGCCGCCCACCGATTCCGCCAGCGGCCGCACGCGGCGCTCGAGCGCCTCCCCCTGATAGGTGAAGGCAATCTCGGCGCCTTGCGCGGCGAGGTATTGCGTGATGCCCCAGGCAATGGATTTATCGTTGGCAACCCCCATCACCAGCCCGCGCTTGCCTTGCATCAAGGTGCCGGTGGGGATGGGTTTTTCCTCGCTACTGGTGCTCATGCGTAACCTACTTCACTCTTATTGCGAAACAATCTGCCAGCTGCCATCCGGCTGACGGCAGGCCGTGCCATAGCCACTTTGCACGCGACCACCCACGTTGATTTTCTGGGTAAACTCGCGGCAATATTGGCCACTGGAGGTTTGATACGGTGCTTTCGGGGTGATGGAACCCGAGTGTCCGGATTCTGGGTTGCGCCAAGGCAGTGTCTGGCCCGCGGGCGCCGTCTCGAGCGCTTTTTGCGAGGTTTGCTGATAATATTGCATATCCGCACGGTCGAGCGATGCGCCGATTTCGTGGCCGATGCCTGCGCCGAGAATGCCGCCGATAATGCCGCCGGTGATGCTGCCCGTGCCATGCCCATGGCCACCGATCGACGAGCCGAGCAGCGCCCCACCGCCCGCACCGAGCAAGGTGCCCATATCGGTTTTATCGAGGCCGCCGCCGCTCATAATGCCGCCTTGGCGAGCGCTTTCGGCGTTCTGGCGACCGTCGCACGCGGCAAGCAGCGCCACCGAAACGGCGAGTAGGGTCATGGTACGTAGCGTCTGTTTCATAAAAAAACTCCTGACGTGTAGAGGGTGCTTATTCCATAAGGCGCGCTCCGCTTCAAGCAAAACTCGCGCCTTGTTTCTGCCTAGCACCGATGGCTGATGCCAAGCTGAGGGTGGTGGATAGAGAGAGTGGATCGATGGCACGGCTTCCAGAGCCTAAAGCTCCCCCCTTGAGGGGGAGCCAAAATTGTCCTTCACAATTTTGGTGGGGGGTAAACAGCTTTCGTGATTATCCCCCCACCAAATCGCAAGGGCGATTTGGCTCCCCCTCAAGGGGGGAGAGCTAGAGGCTCTGGAAACCCTACCCCCGCCGCGCGCGTAGCATTACCAGCACAAACATCACCCCGCCGGAAATAGCGAGCAAGCCGCCCATGCCGAACACGCCGAGCGCCACCTTAATATCCGGCGCGAGCTGCTCGAACCCTCCGGCGGTTTTGCGTAGCACGCCATAGCCGCCGCAATAGGCCAGCCCGCCGATATGCATCAGCTGCCCCGCGCCATAGATAATGGGCTGCCAAAACGCGAGGCGCGTTGCCGCCACCGACGCGTAACCAAAGCGCGGCAGGCTGAGATAGGCGACGCCCATCAGCGCCTGGGTGATGCCGGTGATCATGCCGTGGTAATGCGCCGGGATGGTGACGTTCTGCCCCACAATCATCAACCCCAGCGCGCCACCTGCAAAAAACAGCATCAGCGATACGAGAAGCGCCGAAGCATAGGCACGGTGTTCGCGCGTGAAGCGCACCGCGAACAGCCGCCAGCCCACGAGCAGCGCCATCAGCGTGGCCCCTGCCCCGCCCCACTCGATCATGATTTGCGTTTCATAGGCCGTAAAATCGCTGATATCCTCGGCATGCAGCACGAAGCCCGCAAGGCTTGCGAGGGCACCGAGCAGCGCCAGATCGTAGGCGATAATCGTCGGGATCATGGGCGGGAGTTTACCCCCGAGCGCCCGTAGCAGCGCCAGCCAACCGACCATAGCGAGGATCGCATAGGCGAACTGCATCATGTGTCCACCGGCCCAGAACAGCCGTTCGTAATGCTCGATGCGCTCTAGCCCCTCGGGCAGTGCCCGCGCGCCGAGTGCATAGCCAACCAGCCCAAACAGCGCCACCATGGCGGCGGCGACATAGCCTACCGCCACCCCATCCAACCCCCGGTAATGCCTTGGTTGGAGGTAGGTGATGAGCACTGGCAGCAACGTCGGCACGATGCCCGCCGCCAGTAGCCCCAACCCGCCGAGGAATAACGGGTTATGCAGCACGGGGATGTAATTGCTTTTCACGGGCGCCCAATCGCCCAGCGGCGAAAGCGCGATGAGTGCCGTAGCAAGCGTGGTGGCGAGGAAGCTGCCCCATAACCAAGCCGGCGCACGGCCCGTGCGCGCCTCGAGCAGCCAGCTCGCGCCCATCATCAGCATGGCCAAAAACCACACGAGCACCGAAAGATCGACATGCACCACCAGCGCGACATCGAACAGCTGCTGCACAATCGACAAATCCTTGAGCTGCGGGGTGCGGCCAATCACCGGCACCAGCGCATAAAGCCCGGCCACCGCCACGGCCGCGACGCCGAGCCACATCCAACATTCTGCGAGGGAGCGTTTACGCATCGCTAACTCTTCAGCCGCCAGCCGCGCGCGAACATCAGCCGCGCGAAGAGGAACAGCGCGAGATTCACCAAGGCCAGCAGCACCGCCCCTAGGGCGGGGTCGGCGTCGGAACTGCCGATCATCGCGTAACGGAACCCGTCGATCATGTAGAAGAACGGATTCGCGTGGCTGATATGTTTGAAGAAGGTCGGCAGATCCTCGACCGAATAAAACGTGCCGGAGAGGAACGAGAGCGGCGTAATCACGAAATTGGTAATCATCGCCACTTGATCGGGCGTGTTGCCATAGATGCCGGTGACGATGCCCAGCAGCGACAACAGCATGGTGGAAGCCACCGCAAAGAACAGCAAATAGCCCAGCGAATAGAGCGTGAGTGGCACAAAAAGCGACATCGCAATGGCCACCGTGCAGCCCACCAGCAGCCCGCGCGTCATCCCGCCCAAAAGAAAGCCGAGCGTCAGCTCCGTCGCCGAAAAGGGCGGCATCAGCCAGTCGATAATCACCCCTTGCAGCTTCGCGATCATGAAGGAACTCGAGGTATTGGCGAAGGCGTTCTGCACCATCGCCATCATGATGAGGCCGGGGGTGATGAAGGTGATAAAATGCTCGCCATGCACCATGCGCGCATTGCCGCCCATGGCGAGCGCAAAAATGCCGAGGAAAATGGTGGTCGTCACCATCGGCGCGATGAGGGTCTGGTTCCAGACT
>CAZUOS010000115.1:0-5302 GCA_964621415.1 uncultured Azospirillum sp. | reverse complement strand
AACTCGATTCGCAAATCGCTGCTGCGCACGCCGGTGGATGCGGTGCATATCACCTCTGGCTTTGGCATGCGCACGCACCCCATCATGGGCTATACCAAGTTCCATCGCGGGGTGGATTTCGGCGCCGCTTCCGGCACGCCCATCATGGCGGCGGGGGATGGCGTCGTCACCTTCAAGGGCTGGAAAAACGGCTACGGCAATTTTGTCGTGATTAAACATAATGCCACGTATGAAACCGCCTATGGCCACTGCAGCCGCTTTGGTAACATCGCCTTGGGCGGCAAGGTGAAGCAGGGACAGGTGATTGCCTATGTGGGGATGACCGGCATGGCAACCGGCCCGCATTTGCACTACGAAGTGCACGAGAACGACGTGCAGGTGAACCCGGTGGCGAAGCAGTTTAACATGGCCTCGGGGCTGACGGGGAAATCGCTTGCCGCCTTCAAAACCGCCAAGCAATCGGCATTGAATGAGCTGGCGTCGCTGGCCAAAGGCAGCGCTGCCGTGGCGAGTGCGCGCTAGATCTAGAGACCTCTCGCGCGATCGTGCAGTGAAATCGCGAGGGGAGCGGGTCACAATCCGCTTGCCCTTGCGTGTCGAGGGCGATAAAACAGCCCTGCATTTCATTCCGATGGAGTTTTCATGTTGCGCATTTCCCTGGCTTTATTGACCACCACCGCTCTCAGCTTCGCACTGCCCGCCGTGGCAGAAGTTCAGCTCTCTCTCTATGGTGGAGCGAACACCAACTTCGACTCGGAAGTGAAAACCGATAAAGGCACCGTGCACGATAAGCGCACCGTTAGCTGGGATGGGAAATCGTTCGAAATGCCTCCCTACTGGGGCGCGCGCGCGACCTACTGGTTCGATAAAAACCAACCGTGGGGCGTTGCACTCGATTACACGCACCAGAAAGCCTATGCGGACATCAATTTCGGTAGCGATCCGGTCTATAACCACCTCGAGTTTACGGACGGCAATAACTTGCTGACCGTTAATGCCATGTATCGCTTCCAACAACCGAAGAGCGACTGGAGCTATTATGTCGGCGGCGGCCCTGGCGTTGCCATCCCTTCGTTTGAAGTGACGCTGGATGCTTACCCGCAAAATGCAACGCATGAATATCAGATTACCGGCTTTGCAGCGCAGGCGTTGGCCGGGGTGCAATACCGTCTGACCGATCATATCGCTGCCTTTGGTGAGACCAAGCTGAGCTATACGCAGATTGATGGCGACATCAAAGGCGGTGGCACCGTGAAGACCGATATCTGGTCGCCGCATCTGCTCGCTGGGCTTGCGTATAGCTTCTAGGCATGCGCTTGGTGCGTAGGCTGTTGTTGCCACGCCGGATGCGCTTGTTTGCGCGTCTAGCACTTGGCATTTTGGTGTTATACCTGGCTTTGCTGGCTGGGCTTTACTGGCAACAAACTGCCCTGCTCTACCTGCCGCGCAACGGGGCTTCCACCCCGCATGAGGCAGGGCTTGCAGGCTACGAAGCGCGCAGCATCGTAGATAAGGAAAGCACGCTTCCCATCCGTTACTGGGAGCATGCGAGTGATGCCCCGCCCCTACTCTATTTCCATGGCAATGGTGGTGGGCTGTTCTACCATAAGGCTGAGCTGGCGTTTCTGGCGCAATATTTTCATGTCTATGCGCTTGAGTATCCCGGCTATCCGCGCGGTGCCGCAGGGGTTCCGAGCGAGGCGGTCCTCGTCGCCCAGGCGGCACAGCTTTACGATGCCGTTGCGCAGGCGCATGGCGGCGAGCGGCCGCTGATCTGGGGATTTTCGCTCGGCTCGGGCGTGGCTGCTGCGCTCGCCGAAACGCACCCGCCGCGTGCCTGGGTGCTGGAAGCGCCCTTCACCGCAACGGTGGATCGGGCGCAGGAGCTGTTTCCCTTCATTCCCGTCTCGCTACTGATGCGCGACCAGTACCGCTCGCGTGAGCATATCCGCGCCGTGCAGGCACCGCTGATGATTATTCACGGAACGGCGGATCGCATCATTCCCATCGCCCATGGGAGGCGGCTCTACGCTCTCGCCAACGCTCCCAAGCGCATGCAGGAATATGAAGGGTTTGGGCACCTGAACCTAATTCGATCCACCGCCTATCAGGATGCGAGCGCATTTCTGCTTGCGCACTAAAGCTTCTTGCTACGCGCCACGAGGTGATCCATCAGCGCCAGCATCACGCCCGATAGCACAAACACGGCATGGATGATCACCATCCAGCGCACCTGATATTCCTCGTATTTGCCGATATCCATGAAGACCTTCAGCAGGTGAATCCCGGAAATCGCCACAATGCTGGCGATAAGCTTGATCTTCAGGCCAGTGAAGTCCACTTTCCCTTTCCAGCTGAGCTGTTCGGCATCCCCGCCCACATCCATCTTGCTGACGAAGTTTTCATAGCCCGAGAATACCACAATAATCAGCAAGTTTCCGGCCAACGACAGATCAATCAGCTCGAGACAGGCGAGAATTGCATCTTGCGAGCCCATGCTGCCGATATGGGTAACGAAATGCCATAATTCCTGCCCGAACATGGCCAACAGCAGCGCGAGTGTCCCCGCCAGCCCTACATAAAACGGCGCCAGCAACCAGCGGCTGGCAAATAACCCGCGCTCGAGCATACGTTCCATCGTTGATCCTCCCAAGAAAGCAATGCAGACATAGAGCGATTTTAGGATTGTGCAATAGCTTCGTGCAAACCATAGTGCCCTCTATGGAACACGCCCTGATCTACACCATCATCGGCAGCGTGCTGGTGGCATATCTGTTCGGCATGGTGGCGGGACAGCTTAGGCTGCCACCACTGTTTGGCTATCTGCTGGCGGGGATTGCCATTGGCCCCCATACGCCGGGCTTTGTTGCGGATCTTTCCCTCGCCAACCAGCTGGCCGAGATCGGCATTATCTTGCTGATGTTTGGGGTGGGCTTGCATTTCTCGCTGGAAGATCTGAAAGCGAGCCGCCGCGTGGCACTGCCCGGTGCCTTGGTGCAGATCCTCGTCGCCACGGGACTTGGGGCCTTGGCGGCGCAGTTTCTCGGGGTCGATCTGGCGGGAAGCCTGATCTATGGGCTGGCGCTTTCTGTCGCCAGCACCATCGTGCTGATTCGCAGTTTCGAGCAGCGCAATTTGCTCGAGGCGACGGCCGGTAAAATTGCCATCAGCTGGTTGGTGGTAGAAGACATCGCCATGGTGTTGGCGCTTATTTTACTGCCGGTTATCGCGGGAAGCTCGGGCGACACTTCACCCCATCCGCTGCTGGATATGCTGCGCGCCACGGGCGAGGTGCTGCTCAAGCTGGGGCTATTCTTTGCCTTGATGCTGCTGATTGGGCGACGGGTGCTGCCACGTCTACTCGCCTTCTCGCAACGCTTTGCTTCCGAGGAATTAAACACGCTCAGCGTGCTGGCCATTGCGCTGGGCTGCGCCCTGCTCGCTTATGTGGTGTTCGATGCTTCGCTGGCGCTCGGGGCGTTTCTGGCTGGGGTGATGCTGAACGAAACCGACATTGGTCGCCGCAGTGTGCTGGCCGCAAGCCAGATCCGCGATGCGTTCTCGGTGCTGTTTTTTGTCTCGGTGGGGATGTTGTTCGACCCGCTCACCTTGTGGCAACAGCCAGTTGGGGTGTTGGTGACCTGCGGCATTATTATCGTTGCCAAAACGCTGGTGGCGATGGCGATCGGCCGCGCGCTGCGCGTGCCTAAGACCGTGCTCTATCCGGTGGCGGCGGGGCTGGCGCAAATTGGCGAGTTTTCGTTTATTCTCGGTGGATTAGGTCTTCATCTTCACCTAATTTCGCAAGAGGTATACAACCTGATCCTCGCCGGGGCGATGCTGTCGATCGTGCTGAATCCGTTCTTGTTTCGGTGGATGGATAGCCGATTGAAGCAGCCCCACTAGTGTAGCGACGGACGACACGCTCTAGCCGAGCGTGGCCTGCAGCTCATCCCACTCGCGCTTGGTGAGGCCAGATGTTTCCTGCGTCACCTTCTCGCCTGCGATGAGGCGCTTCACCACGCCCATGCCGGAGCGCGACAGGCGCACGCCATGCAGGCGATGCTCCTCGAACGCCTCATAGGCAAATGGCACCCAGGCTTTCACGATGTTGAGCATGGCGTCGGCATAGGCGCGGATCTCGTATTGCGCATGAGAATCGGCACGCAACATCAAGAAATGCATCAAATTATGCAGGTCGATCTTCCAATACCACTGGGTGTAGTAATTCATAGTGAGGTTCATGCGCGCCAGCTCGCGGGCGATGCCACTTTTGGCCTCGTCCTTCACGTTGCCGGCGGCGTCGCAATTCATCAACTCTTCGTAATGATCGTAGCATTGCAGCGCATCGGATTTCAGGATGTCGAGCACACGCGCGGCCTCGGCGGGCGAGAGCGGCTGGTCGGATCGGCCCTGATGGTTCTGCTTGGATTGCGGCGCCAGCTGCGCCACGCTCGGAATGTAGAACTCTTTGTCGAGGATGCTGTAGCGGGCGGAATATTCGTTCACGTTGGCGGTGCGGTGACGAATCCACTGCCGCGCCACGAACATGGGTAGCTTCACGTGGAACTTGATCTCGCACATCTCGAACGGGGTGCTGTGCCAGTGGCGCATGAGATAGTTGATGAGGCCACGATCCTGGCTCACTTGTTTGGTGCCACGGCCATAGCTCACCCGCGCCGCCTGCACAATGGCGGCGTCGTCGCCCATGTAATCAATCACACGCACAAACCCATGGTCGAGCACGGGGATCGGCTCGTAGAGCATCGCCTCGAGCGCGGGACTCGTCGCACGCCGGGTGGGGTAGGTTTCGTCGTTGGCTATCGCAGCATCCTTGATCGCGGTCACAGTACTCATACTCCCTCGCCTTCGGGGGCAACCCTACCGCGCCCCACCCTCAGAAGGCAAGAAAGGTGAACAGATTGTTAACAACTAGCGCGCGGGGGCTATGCGAGCGGAGTGATGATTCCCACACCTGCAACGCGCGCACCACCAGACGCGGCCGGAAGCAGTGCACCGGCTTTAACATCCGTTGCCGAAGAAGCCCCTGCAGAAGCCAACTTTTCTCTGGTCACGGTCGCCGCCGCCTGAGCTGCTTTTTGCGCATCTAGCGTTGCCTGTGTTGCGGCTGATTGCAGTGCAGAGTCGGCCGGCAGCGCGCCTGTCGGGGGGGCTGTTCGTGCTTTCGGGGTCTCATCAACACGCTCGAAGGCTCCGTGCCCGTTATACCACGTCAAGGCACTCCCCACCAAGGCTCCAGCTGCCGCCCCCGGAGGACCCGCTACGGCAAATCCAATCGCGG
>CAZUOS010000114.1:2275-5306 GCA_964621415.1 uncultured Azospirillum sp. | reverse complement strand
GCCGCCGCTTCCGCCAGCCATTTCCACCGCACCGATGCTGGTGGTGGCGCCGCAGAAGCCAGCACCTGCGCTGCCCAGCAGCGTGGTCGAGCGGATGGATCAGACCTTCCACAAGGAACCGGCACAGACTGGTATCCTGAGCGATACGACGACGATTAAAACGCCGCTCGCTGATAAAATCAAAGCCGCCAAGGCCGAGGCCGAGAAGGCAGCCGCAGAAAAAGCCGCCGCCGAGAAGGCCATAGCCGAGAAAGCTACCACCGCGAAAGCGACGGTGGAAAAACCGCCCGTGCCGCCATTGCCCGCCCTGCCGGAAGCAAAGCCCAGCACGCCCCCGGCTGCTGCGGCTGTCGCAACGCCGCAACCTGCGGCGAAAGAGCCGGTGAAGGAACCTGTAAAAACGCCCGAAGCACCCAAACCGGCAGAAGGTAAAGCGCCGCTGCCGCCGTTGCCCACCTTGCCGACACCGGAAGCCGTCAAGCCTGCCGCCCCCGCAATGGCCGAGATTCCCAAACTGCCAGAGGTGAAAGCCGCAACGCCCGTGCTGCCGCCTGCGCCGAAGCCGGAAGTAAAGCCGGAAGTAAAACCAGAAGCCAAGCCCGAGGCAACCCCACCCGCCTTGCCGAAATTACCCGCCCTGCCGGTGCCGGAAGCGAAGTCCGAAGTGAAACCCGAGGTGAAACCTGCCACGCCTGCGCCCATTGCCGCTGCCGCGCCGGTGATCGAGACCAAGCCAGCGAAACCGGCCTTGCCGTCGCTCACCCCGCTGATTGGCGAAAAAGCGCCCAGCACGGCCGAGATTCTGCAACCGAAGGAGGGGATCGCGGCGAAGCCTTTGCCTGCGTCTGTTCCGGCGTTGCCGTCTGCGCCTTCGACCCCACCCGCCTTGCCGAAGCTGCCGAGCTTGCCCACGGCCACGCTGCCCAAACCCAGCGAAAACGCCAAGCCGGTCGAGGCAGTGAAGGCCGCCGCGCCTAAACCTGTTGAGGTCCCTCCGGCACCGAAGCCGGAAGCAAAACCAGAGGAAAAGCCAGAGGCAAAAGCCGCCACCCCTGCGCTGCCGCCTGCGCCGAAGCCGGAAGTGAAGCCGGAAGTGAAACCGGAAGCCAAGCCCGAGGCAACCCCGCCCGCCTTGCCGAAATTGCCCACCCTGCCGGTGATTAAAACCGAGGTGAAGCAACCCGAAGCAAAACCCGAAGCGAAGCCAGAAACTAAAGCGGAAACTAAACCCGAAACGAAGCCAGCGTCCACGCCTGCCGCATCGGCAACGCCTGTAAGTACCCCCGCTGGCGAGGCGGCGTTGCCGCCTTTGCCATCGCCCTCTGCGAAGCCACCAGTCATTGCGGCGGTGCCAGCGGCGGCTGCAACCAAAAGCGTGCCCGCCGCGCCCGTGAAGGAAACCCTGCCACCGCCGGAATTGCCACCACCGCCGAGCGTTGCCGCAAAAGCACCGGTGGCCGAGAAGCCTGCCGAAAAACCCACGGATAAATCCGCAGAGAAATCTGCCGCAGCGTCGCCTGCCAAAGCAAATGCCGCATCCTCTGCGGCTTCCTGGGGCAAGCCAGTGCGCACTATCAGCTTCGGTAAGGATAAGGCCGATCTGTCGGATGAGGCAAAGTCCGACCTCAACGACATCGCCGAGCAGGTGAAAAAATCGCAAGGCAGCGTGCGCATCGTGGCCTATGCGGCGGGCAGTGCCGAGGAAGCGCCGGTCGCGCGCAAGCTCTCGCTAGGCCGCGCACTGCAAATGCGCGCCTTCCTCATCGACCGGGGCGTGAATCCGCAAAGCATCAACCCCCAGGCGCTTGGCAACCAGGTGCCGAGCGGCGATGCCGACCGCGCCGAAGTGTTTGTGAAGTAGTCGGGATTGACGTCCGAGGCGCAATTTATTACGAAGCGCGCGAATAGGAAAAGATTATGCGTGCAGAAATTATTGCGTTAAACGACCAGTTCACGGCTTCGCGGGCCTTGCTTGCGAGGTGTCTTTGACTGGGACAATTTGCTAAAAGCCGCCGAGCGGCTGAACATCGAGGCCGAGAACCCCGACCTTTGGAACGACCCCCAAACCGCGCAGAAAGTGATGCGCGAGCGCACGCGCGTCGAGAAAACCATCACCGATTTTCGGCGCATTGAGAACGCGTTTCGCGACGCGCTCGAGCTGCACGAGATGGCGGAAGCCGAGGGCGACGAAGCCACTCGCGCCGAGAGCCAGCGCGAGATGGAGGCGCTCACGGCGGAAATCGGCCGTATGGAGCTCGAGGCGCTGCTCTCGGGCGAGGCGGACGCGAACGACTGCTTCATCGAGATTCACCCAGGCGCGGGTGGCACCGAATCGCAGGACTGGGCATTTATGCTGTTTCGCATGTATTTGCGTTGGGGCGAACGGCGCGGCTTCAAGGTCGAAATCATCGACGAGCAGGCGGGCGACGAAGCGGGCATCAAATCCGCCACGCTCAAGCTTTCGGGCCATAACGCCTATGGCTGGGCGAAAACCGAAAGCGGCGTGCATCGCCTCGTGCGCATCTCGCCGTTCGATTCCAACGCGCGGCGGCACACCAGCTTCGCGAGCGCCTGGGTCTATCCGGTGGTGGATGAAAACATCCAGATCGTCGTCGAGGAAAAAGACGTGCGGGTGGATACATATCGCTCGAGCGGCGCGGGCGGGCAGAACGTGAACAAGGTGGAATCCGCCGTGCGGCTGACGCACCTGCCGACGGGGATTGTGGTCGCCTGTCAGAACCAGCGCAGCCAGCACCAGAACCGTGAAGAAGCCTGGAAAATGCTGCGCGCGCGCCTCTACGAGCACGAATTGCGCAAGCGCGAGGAAGCCTCCGACGCGCTTAATGCGCAAAAAACCGATAATGCCTGGGGCCACCAGATCCGCAGCTACGTGCTGCACCCCTACCAAATGGTGAAGGATTTGCGCACCGGCGCCGAAACCAGCAACACCCAGGGCGTGCTCGATGGCGACCTCGACATGTTCGTGAACGCGAGCCTCGCCGCGCGGGTGAAGGGGAATGTGGAGAAGTGA
>CAZUOS010000114.1:0-2175 GCA_964621415.1 uncultured Azospirillum sp. | reverse complement strand
CATGTTCGTGAACGCGAGCCTCGCCGCGCGGGTGAAGGGGAATGTGGAGAAGTGACTATGACCACCGAACGTGCCGTTTTTGCTGGCGGATGTTTTTGGGGCATGGAGGAATTATTCCGCCATCAGCCGGGCGTGATGGCCACCACCGTGGGCTACGCGGGCGGCAGTGCGCCCGCGCCGACCTATGAACAGCATGAAGGCCATGCCGAGGCGATCGAGATTCTGTTCGATCCGGCCGTGACCAGCTATGGCGCGCTGCTGGCGTTTCTCTTTCAAATCCACGATCCCACCACGCGCAACCGGCAAGGCAACGATGTCGGCACCTCCTACCGTTCGGCGATTTTCTATACGAATGAGGCGCAGCGCGAAACCGCCGAAACGCTGCTCGTGGCGATGGAGGCCTCGGGCAAATGGCCGGGGAAAATTGTGACGGAGCTGGTGCCGCTCACGACATTTTATCCCGCAGAAAGCTACCATCAGGATTATCTTCAGCATCATCCGCGCGGCTATACATGCCATTTTGTGCGGCCGGAATGGCAATTGCCAGAGATGACCCCGCCGCAGGGTTGACGTGCTCGTGGTGGGCTGGCATAGCATCCGCATGAGCACGCACCCTCTCACCTTAATTGCCAACTGGAAAATGCACGGCCGCGCGGCCGAAGTGCGGCAGTATGCCCACGCCGTGAACGCGGCCTTATGGGATGCGCCGCCCGCGCTTTCGGCGGTGTTTTGCCCCCCTGCGCTTTATGTGGCCGAGGCGCGGTCGGCGCTGCCGCATAACGCCAGGCTCGGCCTTGGGGCGCAATATTGCCATGCGGAAGCCAAAGGGGCCTTCACTGGCGAAATCAGCGCCGCGATGTTGGCCGATTGTGGCGCGCGCTACGTGATCCTTGGCCATTCGGAGCGGCGAGCCATGGGCGAGGGGGACGCGGCGATTCGCGCCCAGGCCGAGGCGGCGCTCGCGGCGGGCCTTTCCCCTGTGCTCTGTGTGGGGGAATCGCGCGCGGCCTATGAAGCGGGCGAGACACTCGCCGTGCTTGCCAAGCAAGTGAATTATTTTCAAGGTCTTACGCTCGATCGCTGCCGCATCGCCTATGAGCCGATCTGGGCCATCGGCAGCAGCCAGACCCCTAAAATGACCGAGATCACAGCGGCACATCAGGCCATTAAATCGGTGCTTGGCAGCGGAGTTTCGGTCTTGTATGGAGGCTCCGTCAATCCGGGTAATGCCGAAGAAATCCTCCGCCTGAACGACGTAGGCGGTGCGCTGATCGGTGGGGCCAGTTTGACGGTGGAAAGCATGTGCGCACTGCTCGAGTTGGCGAAGCGGGTGGTGAAGTGAAGGAGGAGTGAGGATTCCAGAGCCTATAGCTCCCCCCTTGAGGGGGAGCTATAGGCTCTGGAATCGTTGCGCTGAAGGAAGACAGTGAAATAAAGACAGTCGAAGATAGTCAAAGATTTTTAGTTTTTAGAAAGTAAAGTCATGGAACAGGTGTTGTTAGTGCTGGAGGTGATGGTCACCCTCGCGTTGATTGTGATGGTGTTGATTCAGCGCTCGGATTCGGATGGGTTTGGCCTCGGCGGCGGTTCGGGGAATAACTTCCTCACCGGTCGTGCCAGCGCGAACCTGATGACGCGCACCACCGCCATCCTCGCCGGGATTTTTATGCTGAACGCGCTGGTGCTTTCGGTGCTTGCGGTGCATCAGAAGCCGAGCGGGATTCTGGAGACGATCGAGCAGCAGCAATCCACCGCGCCGGAAGCACCGGGGGCGAACCCCGCCATGCCTGCGTCGGCGGCGACGCCCGCTGCGAAGACGGACGCCAAACCTGCGGCCGCCGCACCGGCCGAGAAAACCGCGCCCGCTATTCCGAATGTTGGCGAAGATGCGCCGAAGCCGAAGCCCGTGGTGAAGAAGAAAGCAGCGGCCCCTGTGGTGCCCGCGCCGGACGCTGCGGGCGAGGCCGAGAAGGAATAACGACGCTCGAGAATGTGCGTCATCCTGAGCGCGAGCGAAGGATCGGGTGAAGCATGCGCAAGGTCGACCCGATCCTTCGCTCGCGCTCAGGATGACGCACTTCCTGCGGCACACACATTGTATCACTACCCAAACTTGGAGTTTCCCCCATGCCCGCGCGTTTTATTTTTATTACCGGTGGCGTGGTGTCTTCGCTG
>CAZUOS010000113.1:0-5330 GCA_964621415.1 uncultured Azospirillum sp. | reverse complement strand
AGCAACTGCTCGGGCTGAAGCAACACAAAGCGCGCGCCGGTGAGCGCCGCGACCTGTTTGCTGAGACTGGTTTGCTGCTCGCCAATCAGGCAGCGCACGGGCTGCTTTCTGGCTTGCTGCAAGGTTTTGAGAAGGCTGCGCGCGCCTTGATGGTCTTCCGGCATCAGCGTCAGCGCGCCATCATCGTGCAAGCCAAACCGCGCATAAAAATAACGATAGGCCGCATGGTCGGTGAGGTAGGGAATCTCCGGCAAATCGAGCGCGTTGCGCGTGCGGGGTGTGACGCTTAGCATGGGTTGCAGGGCGGGAATCACCTCCTGCCGGAGATGCTGCGCCAGCGTCGCCGCATTCGCGCGCAGGTCGACGGTGGCTTCGGGCGCGGTGGTGGCCATCGCCTCGGCGAGGGGGCCGGCCATGGCCGCCATGCGCTCGGGGTCGAGCCAGAGATGCGGATCTATCGTGAGGGCGGTGGATTTCGATTCCGGTTTAGCCTCTGTTTTTGCCCCTGCCTTGGCAGCCGAAAGCATCCGTGCAGCGGGCTTGCCAGCGGGAGATTGCAAAGCCGAAATCCAAGGGTTTTCGGTGGGAAGCGGCAGCGGATTCGCCCCTTCCAGCTCGCTTAAGGCAATCACTCGCAACCCCTTATGGCGCGTGGCCATTCCCATCAGCCAGGGGGTGAGGTGTTTATCGGGCACCACGAGGATATCCGCATGTTCCAGCATCCCCCCTTGCGAAGAGGCCAGAGCGAAATCATGCATTTCCTGATTGAGCTTCAACAGGCTTTCCGCCTTACCTTGACCACGAAGAATCTGGCCCAGATAGGGGACCAGCGGTGCAGGCACCGCCACCACCCGCAAGCCCCCTGCCCCTGCAAAGGCTGCTTGCGCAACCAGCAACAATGCCGCTATCGTCAGTCCGTATGGAATCTTTCTCATCTGCCGCTCCTGGTGCGGGGGCACTTCTACTCAACGCCGATGCCGTATGCAAATTTTACGGCACGCGCGAGGTGCTGCACGAGGTGCATCTGGCGATCCACACGCGCGAGATTGTCACCCTCATCGGCCCAAACGGCGCGGGAAAAACCACCCTGCTACGCTGCCTGCTGGGGCTTGAAGCACCGGATTATGGCACTATCGCCCGCGCGCCAGGCTTGCGCATTGGCTATGTGCCGCAGCACTTCACCCTGCCCCCGGCGATGCCGATTCGCGTGGCCGATTTTCTGACACTCTATGCCCCCAAGCCAATGCCGGAGAGCGCCGCCCTCGCCCACACACTCGGCATTACAACCCTGCTGACGCGCCCCATGGCGGCGCTCTCGGGCGGCGAGCTGCGCCGTGTGCTGCTGATGCGCGCCCTACTCTCCCAGCCGCACTTGCTGGTGCTCGATGAACCCACCGCCGGGGTCGATGTCGCGGGTCAGGGCGAGTTCTACCGCCTCATCCGCAACCTCAGCCAGCAGCTTGGTATCGCGGTGCTGATGGTGAGCCATGATTTGCACGTGGTGATGGCAGCAACAGATCGCGTGGTGTGCTTGAACCACCATGTGTGCTGCGAAGGCAGCCCGCAGCATGTGGGGGGAGATGCGGCTTTCCGCAGCTTGTTCGGCGATGCGCTTGCCGATCAGCTGGCGCTCTATCACCACCACCACACGCATCAGCACGGGCTGGCAGACGAAGACTATCCCCACACCCACCACCCCGCCGGAGCGCACTCTCATGGATGAGTTTATCCTCCGCGCCTGGATCGCCGGGCTGATACTGGCCGTGATGCTCGGCCCGCTTGGCGCCTTCGTAGTGTGGCGACGCATGGCCTATACGGGCGACGCCATGGCGCATGCCTCGCTGCTCGGGGTGGCGCTTGCCCTCGCCACGCATGGCGCGGTGCCGATGCCGCTGGCGCTGCTGCTCGTCGCGGGGGCAGTAGCTTATGGGGTGAGCCATCTGGGCCGCCATCGCACCCTGCCTACTGATACACTGCTCGGGATTTTTGCCCATGGCGCACTGGCGCTCGGGATGGTGCTCATCGCGCTCAATCCCGAAGCTCGGGTGGATATCAACAGCTATCTGTTTGGCGATCTGCTGGCCGTCGGCTGGGCGCAGGTCATCACCCTGGCGGGGCTGATGCTTCTGATTCTCGCCGTCCTGCGCTGGCGCTGGCGACGCCTGCTCATCGCCACGCTCGACCCCGGCATCGCCCGCGTCGAAGGCATCACCCCTCACCGCGAGCATGGCTGGCTGATGGGGATGCTCGCCGGGGTCATCGGCCTTGCCATCCCCCTCACCGGCGCGTTGCTGATTACCGCATTGCTGATTATTCCCGCCGCCGCCGCGCGCCGCTTTGCCACCACGCCACATGGCATGGCCCTGCTCGCCAGCATGATCGGGGCACTCAGCGTCAGCGGCGGGCTTGCCAGCTCCCTCACCTTCGACACCCCCACCGCGCCCAGCATGGTGGTCATCGCCGCCGCCATCGCTGGGATGAGCGCGCTTATTCCCAGGAAACATTTACGCTAGAAAGCTTTTCCAATTTGCCTGCAACACGGAGGCAAACTTCTTCGCCGCCATTTTACCGATAGGCCGCTTACCCCGCTCCATTTCCGATAGATGACTCTGCCGCATGCCAAGAGCAGCGGCCAGAGCAGCCTGCGTCATCCCGGCCCGCGCCCGCATCCCTTTGAGGTAATGCGCAGGCCCCATCACCGGATCGAACATCTCGGGAAAGAGCGCCTCCGCCGACACCCACGCCTGCGATTCATCTGCCACAGCCTTGACGCGCGCTTCGCGCAGCAGGGCTTCCACTTCGGCAACAATCTTCGGCGAAACCAGATAGTGGCTACCACCGATCGACAGTGCAATCTCATGCATAGGGCGCATCTTTCCGACTCCCAACGTAGTACATCTCGATCACGCGAATTTCCTTATCCACCACTTCCCAGCAGGCAACCCACTGACGACTTAAATGGCAATGATGTAGGTTCTTCCCCAACTTCGAGTAGTTGGGCCAACTCCCCTGAACTGGCCCGGACAGGGTGAGATCACGCAGCAGCAAGCCTAAACGCAGCGACTGCGCAGCAGGCAAGCCGCGCACTTGCTTCTCCACCTTTTTTGGTAATCGCACCGACCATCGTTGTGCCATGATATCCCATTTAATGGTATATTGTCAATCCACCGTCCAGGTCAATCTTACACCGGTGCATCGGCCACGGCGTTGGTCTGGGCGGCACGCCAGGCGGCAACGCGCGCGGCGAGGGCCGCATCGCTGCGTGCCAGAATCATCGCCGCGAGTAAGCCCGCATTCGCCGCCCCGGCTTCACCAATAGCAAGCGTGCCGACGGGCACGCCTTTGGGCATTTGCACAATGGAAAGCAGCGCATCCATCCCCTGCAGGGCCTTGCCCAGCACCGGCACCCCAAGCACCGGCAGGTTCGTCAGCGACGCACACATGCCCGGCAAATGCGCCGCACCGCCCGCCCCCGCGATCACGACCTGAAGGCCGCGCGCTTCCGCCGTCGTGGCATAGTCGAACAAGCGCCGTGGCGTGCGATGCGCCGAGACAATCTTCACCTCGTGCGGCACCTTGAACTGCGTGAGCAGATCGGCCGCCGCCTGCATGGTCGCCCAATCACTCTGGCTGCCCATGATGATGCCAACCAGCGGCTTCGCCACCGACTTATGCACAGATTTTTTCTTCGCAGCCATACGCTTCTCCTTTGAAAGCGGTAGACCCTAGTGGAATCTTGCGTGCCCGTCAAACCTGCGCTAAGCGGGAAGGCAAGTTAAACTAGCGGAGTAATGGAACGGTGATTCCAGAGCGCCAGCTCCCCCCTTGAGGGGGAGCCAAATCGCCCTTGCGATTTGGTGGGGGGGTAAACAACCTTCGTAAGTATCCCCCCACCAAAATCGTGAAGAACGATTTTGGCTCCCCCTCAAGGGGGGGAGCTGGCGCTCTGGAATCATTGCCACCTACCCGCCACCGACGAGACCTCGCCATGAAAATTGCTGCCGCTAAGGAATCCTCCCCTCTCGAAGCCCGCGTCGCGCTTACGCCCGATACGGTGAAGAAATACCTCGCGGCAGGCGTCGAGGTGGCGGTGGAGCGCGGGGCGGGCCTTGCATCAGGCATCAGCGATGCGGCCTACGAAGCCGCCGGTGCCACCCTCGCCGCCAACGCGGCCGAGGCTTATGCGGGTGCGGATATCGTCCTCTGTGTCGATACGCCGGACGATAAAAACATCGCCGCCATCCCCGAAGGCGCGGTGCTCGTCGGCATGATGAACCCGCTCGACCCCAAAACCAGCTTCTACGCCCTCAACCAGCGCTCCATCCACGCCTATGCGATGGAGCTACTGCCGCGCATCAGCCGCGCGCAATCCATGGACGTGCTCAGTTCGCAATCGAACCTCGCGGGCTATCGTGCGGTGATCGAGGCGGTCGCCGCCACCAGCAAAACCATCCCCATGATGATGACCGCGGCCGGCACCATTCCGCCCGCCAAAGTGCTGATTCTCGGCGCCGGCGTTGCCGGGCTGCAAGCCATTGCGACCGCCAAGCGCCTCGGCGCCGTCGTCAGCGCATTCGACGTGCGCGCAGCAGTGAAAGAACAAGTGCAATCCCTCGGCGCGAAGTTTATCGAGGTGGAAGCGAGCGCCGATGCCGAAACCGCCGGTGGCTACGCCAAGGAGATGGACGAGGATTACAAACGTCGGCAAGGCGAAGCGCTGGCAGAGGTCATTAAATCGCAAGATATCGTCATCTCCACCGCGCTCATCCCCGGCAAGCCAGCGCCAGAGCTGATTACGAGCAGCATGGTCGCCAGCATGAAGCCAGGCAGCGTCATCGTCGATCTCGCCGCCGCCGCCGGGGGCAACTGCAAGCTCACCCAGGCGAACGAGGTGGTGTATAGCGAAAACGGCGTCACCCTCATCGGCTACACCAACCTGCCGAGCCGCGCCGCAAGCGATGCTTCGCCGCTCTACGCGCGCAACCTGCAAACCTTCGTGCTGACGCTGATGGTCGATAAAGCCACCAAAACCCTTGCCATCCAGTCCGACGACGAGCTGATCAAAGGCACACTCGTCACCAAGGGCGGCCAAGTCGTGCACCCGATGCTCAAGGGGAAGTGAGGAATTGGGGAAATGAGGAAATAAGGAATTGAAGAATTGAGGAATTGAGGAATTGGAGAAAGAAACCGGGCTTCCAGAGCCTATAGCTCCCCCCTTGAGGGGGAGCCAAAACCCTCTTGGGTTTTGGTGGGGGGTATACAGCCTTTTCATTGTCCCCCCACCAAAATCGTGAAGGACGATTTTGGCTCCCCCGCGTGAGGGGAGCTAT
>CAZUOS010000112.1:0-5334 GCA_964621415.1 uncultured Azospirillum sp. | reverse complement strand
AGCGTAGCTAGCCATTGAGCAGTTTCTCCACTTCATCCTGCGAGAGGATCACATCCTCCTTTGGTGGTTTCGGGCGGTTGGTTCCCTCGGGGATCAGCTCCTCGGCCATGCTCAAAATACTCTCGCGCGTGGGGGGAGGCGGCGGGGGCGGAGGTTGCATCGACTCGAGCTTAGCGCGCGCCTCGGCCGCCGCGCTCTGGGCAGTTTGCTCGGCTTCGGCCTCCACATGTTCGGCATAGGCCCGCTCGGCCTCGCGCGCGGGGAGGGTGGCTTTCACATGGTCTTTGATAATTTCATGGAGCAATTCCGGCGGCAGGATGCGCGGCGGCGCAGGCTCGTGGCGTTTCAGCTCGTTCAACGCCATGGGCTTGAAATCCGCCATCGACGCGGCCTGCGACGGCTGCGGCGACAGCTCGGCAATGATGCGTTCGCCCGGTGTTTGAGCGGTGGTGGCAAAGGGCACTTTTTCATACTGCTCGGGCACGGCTTCCATACGCGCAGCGGGGATGGACGGCCCCTCGGTCGGCAAATCGCGGATAATTTTATAGGGCTGCGCCACGCCTGCGGCACGCACCGCCATCAAGGCGCTTTCGGCAATCACCACCACGCATTCCGAAGGGGTGCGATAGACGCGATAGCGCACCTTGCCCGCATCCACCAGCGTAGCACGGCGAACCGCAAGCGGATCAAGCGATGAGGGCGGTGGTTTCATAGGCAAGGCTGCGGATTCAGCATTTCAGTGTGACAGTATGCGTTACACCGCTTTCCACTTCATGCCCCCGAGCAGAAAGGCGATGCCCTGATGCCCGTGCGCGCCGAGCGGCAGCACCGCCGAACGGTAGAGCACCTTCACGCCGCGCGTGTTGGTGAACTCGCCCTCATGCTCGCTGGGTTTTTGGGTTTCGGTCACTTTCATGAACTCGGCGAACATCGGCTCGGGGTGGGGATAAAGCAGTTTTTCGGTGATTTCGCGGCCGGTAATGTCGTCGCCATAGGCGTCGATCAGCTTCGGGCCGAGATAGCTATAGGCGAAATAACTGGGGTGCACGCTCACCAAAAAACAGTGCGGCCAGATATCCTTCAGCACCTCGATATTCACATCACTTTCCAGTGGCATAGGGCGGTCGCCACGGACTTCGTCCCAGTAGGCGTGCAGGATTTCGTTGATGCGATGATGGTGCATGAGGCCTCTCCATTTTTCGGCTAGCCTACCACAGCTCAGGGGCGATTAGCTATGAGTTTTCAGCACTTCTCCCGCGAGAAAGAGCGATCCGGCGACGAGCAGTGTGCCGGGGCCACACTGGGCAAGCGGAGAGAGGGCATCCGTAGGCGAGGGTGCCACCGATACCTGCGCAATGCCAAGCGACTGAGCCATGCTCGCCAGCGCCTCGGGCGGGTGGCAGGCTTCGCCCACGATGGGTACCATCACTGCCTGGGCGATGTGGGGTGCAAGCGGCGCGAGGAAGCCCCGCACATCCTTACGCGCCATCATGCCAAGGATGAGGGTGGCGGGCTGCGCCAAGGTGCGAAGCCATTGGGCGAGTGCCTCGGCCGCGTGGGGGTTGTGGCCGCCGTCGAGCATCACTGCGCCGCGATCGCCCCAACCGGCGACCAGCGGGCCGCTGGTCAGGCGCTGGAGCCGTGCGGGCCAGTGCACATTGCGTGCGCCAGCCTCCATCGCTGCGAGGGGGATGCTGAAGCCCGTAAGCCCCTGCGCCGCTACGCTGGCGAGCGCGGCGTTATGGTGCTGGTGTGCCCCTGCGAGCGCCGGTAGCGGCAACGACCAGTGCGCCGTACCACTCCAGACATCGATGCGCTGTTTTCCGGGCGGTGCGGCATAGCGCCAATCGCGCCCATGAAGGCGCAGCGGCGCATCGACCCGACGCGCCGCACGCTTGATCACCTCGCGCGCTTCGGGCACTTGCTCGGCGCAGAAACAGGGCGTGCCCGCCTTCAGGATGCCCGCTTTTTCGCCCGCGATGGCGGCGATGCTATCGCCCAGAAACTCGCGGTGGTCGTCGTCGATCGGGCTGAGGATGGTGGCGAGCGGGTGGGCGACCATATTGGTGGCATCCAGCCTGCCGCCGAGGCCGGTTTCAAGCAGCAGAATATCGGCTGAATGTTCAGCAAATGCCTTGAAAGCAAGCGCCGTGGTTGATTCAAAAAACGTTGCGGGTATTCGCTGAGTAAGTGGCTCGATTTCGGTGAGTAACTGGGCGAGATAGTCATCGCTGATCGGGGTGCCGGATAGCAGAATCCGCTCGTTGAAGCGCACCAGATGCGGCGAGGTATAGCGATGCACACGGTAGCCCGCCGCGTTCAGCATGGCAGCGAGGAAGGCAAGGGTCGAGCCTTTGCCGTTGGTGCCCGCGATATGCACCACCGGCGGCAGCTGACGCTCGGGGTGGCCGAGTGCTTCGAGCAGTTGCTGCATCCGCGCGAGCGAGAGGTCGATGCCTGGCAGGGCAGGGTGGTTCAGGCGGTTGAGCTGTGCGGCAATGGAGGGCTGATCGTGCATGCGAGCCTTATAGGCAGCATCCCGCGCACAGACAATGGGAGTTTCGATGGAGGGCAGCAGAAAACCGTTGAAGTATAAGCGTCATCCCGGCACAAGGCCGGGATGACGTGCTACTTTTGAGTGGTTTGTGCAGTCGCTCAAAGGACTCTGGCTCGCACTGGGTAGATCTGGTATAATGCCGACTCCAGTGAAGGAGAGGCGAATGCATACGCATCGGATTCTGTTTGTTGTGACCTCGGCGGATCGTATGGCGGGCGCGCCGGGGCCGACCGGTTCCTGGCTCGAGGAAGTGGCGGCGCCGTATTACACCTTTCTTGATGCGCATTGCGCCGTGACACTGGCCTCGCCCAAAGGCGGTGCGGCACCGATCGACCCCAAAAGCAACGAAGCCGAGAATCAGACGGCCTCGACCCGGCGGTTCGAGGGTGATGCCGCCGCCATGGCAGCGCTTGGGGCTACGGCGGCGCTTGCCACGCTTTCGCCTGCGGATTTCGACGCGATCTTTTTCGCGGGCGGCCACGGCACGATGGAAGACTTCCCCTGCGATGCCGAGGTGAAGCGCCTCATCGAGGCTTTTTATGCCGCGAAGAAGCCCGTTTCCGCCGTGTGCCACGGCCCCGCCTGTTTGGTGAATGCGCGCAAACCCAGTGGCGAGCCGATGGTGAAGGGCCATCGGTTCACCTGCTTCACGGATGAGGAGGAGACGAGCGTGGGCCTCGCCACTCTGGTGCCATTTATGCTGGAGTCGCGCCTTAGCTCGCAAGGTGGCAAGGCCGAAGTCGCGTGCCCGTTTCAGGCGTGCGTGGTGGAAGATGATCACCTGATTACCGGGCAAAATCCGGCCTCGGCCATTCCCGTCGCCGAGGCGGTGATTCATCAGCTGCGGCGGCTGGCGGAGTGAATCGCTAGGCACTCAGGCTTAACGCTTCGGGGTGCGATTTCTCGGCCGCGAGGCGGGCGCGGAAGCTGGCGGGCGCTTCGTGAGGGGCGGCGAGATCCGGCGCCGGAATCGCCATCCGCGCGGCGAATTGCTGCCGATACTCGCGTTGCAGTTCCATCACCTTGCTGCGTTTCCCGAGCGCGTTGGCAATTTTTCCCGAAGCGCCGTTGGCCGCAAGATCGGCCTGCGCGGGGTTAAGGCCCGATTGCAGCAATAATTGCTCGAACCCTTCGCCTTGCAGCATGCGGCTCATGGTGCGTTGAAGCGCGGGGCGTTGGGTCTCGTCGGTCACTTTGCTGGCGGTGAGGAAGGGATCGCGCGCGGCGTAGAGTGTGTCCATCATGCGTTGAGCATGCTGCCGACGTTGCGACGGTGCGAGCGTGGGGTAGAGCTTGCCCACGACCGAGGCCAGCAGCGCCGGGACTTCTTGTGGGCGGGCGACGGGGTTCTGGGTAAGGTATTGGCTGAGATAGCGCAAGGTCTGCTTCACCCCCCACGGCGTGGTGCCCGCATTGCCCGACCACCACTTGCCGATGCCGGGCATGGCCACCTGCTGGCCCGCGCCCATCAGGTAGCGGTTATGCAGGTTGCTGGAATAGTTGAAGATCGGCAGCAGGTGGATGCCCGAACCGGTATTGAGGATGGACGTGAGGGCTGTCGCCCCGGCATAGACTTTCGACTGTTCGAAGCTGATCCGGTCGGCATAATCTTCGAGCGAGTGGGGATTCGCCAGCGTTTTCTCGCGCTCGCGGAAATAGAGCATGCTGCCACCATAGGTGCCGAACATGCCGACGCCCGCCGGGAGAATAAAATGCAGGGCTTGCCGCCAACGGTCGCGTAAGGAGGCGCTGCCGGGGGTATAGGCCAAGAGGCCATGCAGCGGGCGCAAGGGGGCGAGCACGCTGCTGCGCGGCAGTACCGATTCGGCGATGCCATCTTTCGCCACACCACTCATGATGCTGGCGAGCTTGCGCCCGGTGAGAATGTTGGTGAGGCGCATGCCGCCATAGAGCATCAGCGAGAGGTAGGCGGCGTTCATGAAGCGGTGCATCGAGGGCGGCGTAATCACCACCCGTGCCAGCCAATGCGCCACATCCAGCGGCTTACCATTGATCCAATGTTGGTCGGATTGGTCGAGCGAGGGCTTGCTGGCCGTGGCAAGCGGCGGGTTGTTCGGCAGCGCATGCTGGTGATGCCGGTGGATGGCGTGCGCCCCCCACAAGCCGCTACCGACCGCCCCCACGCCCGCTGCATAGGCGCTGAGAGTTTTCCAGGGTGCATGGCCTACTTGCGCATCAACCCATTGCTCCACGTTCAGCTCGGGGTGGAAATGTTGCTTCAGGTAGGTGCCGTAGGTGTGGAGCAGCGCGCGCTCCTCCTTGCCGGAGCCAAACAAGCGGCTGAAAAACGCCCAGGGATCGCGCGAGAGGCGCATATCCTTCAGCGAGAAGCCCAGCCCATGCAGCAAATGATCGTAGGCGCTGCCCACCAGCCCGTGCCGCGTGCGCGATGGATGCGCGCCACTGACAAACCGATAGATTTCGGCACTGATCGCATCCGGCGTCGCGCCGTGCATGCTGCTGCGCAGGCTGGCCTTGTGGTGGTAGGCGTCGCGGATGATGCCATGAAGGGCTTCGGCCAGCTTCTGTTCGTCGGCGGCGGAGCGCTGCGGGAACTTTTGCAGCCCATCGCGGGCGCGGCGCAGCAAGGCTTCGGGCGTGGCCCATTGGCTCGCATCCTCGAACCGCATGACGTTCGCTTCGATCCATTTCACCGTGTCGCGCTGGGCGGCATAGAGATAGCGCGAGCTGGCGCCATAATTGCCGAGCCAGCGGTTGATGGGGCGAAGCCAGGGAAAGGAAATGCTCCGTCGTGC
>CAZUOS010000111.1:0-5356 GCA_964621415.1 uncultured Azospirillum sp. | reverse complement strand
CGTTCTTGGCTGCGTTGGTTGCTTCATCGGCATAGCGTCCCAGCGCACGGCTTGCGCCATCCTCCCATTTATCGCTATCGAGCAAGGACTTGTTGTAAATTTCCTTGAGTTTTACCCCGTAAATCTGCTCGATTTTGTCGATGTATTCCTGGTTGGCTTCGGTCGCACCGCCGAGATTCTCGATCAGCTTGGCCTTCCACTCATCCAGTGCCTGCTTTGCCAAATCGTAGGAAGGCTTGGTCTGCAACAGTGATTTATTGATCTCATCAATGGCGCGTTTGCGTCCCTCGGTTTGATCCTGCTCACGCTTTTCAGCCGCAGGCTTATCGAGTTTAGCGAGCTGCGCCTTGAGATTATTATCTACCGCCGCACGCGCACGCGAGGCGGCATCACTGTTGCGATCATCCTTAAACAGCGCATCAATGCGCTCTTTGGCTTGCTTCGCTTCATCGAAAAGTTTTTGCCGCTCGGTGAGCGCGACATCCTTATATTTTTTCTGGTAGTCTTTTTCGATGGCAAGCAGAGATTCATTGCGATCACGCGCACGCTTCTCATCTGCTGATTTGAGGGCTTCCGCTTTTTCGTCGGCGGCTTTCTTTTCCTCCGCCGCCAGAATATCATTAACTTTTTTGAGCTCGCGTTTTTTGGCCTCAAGTCCTGGTGCGCTGCCAAGCACCGCCTGGTCGAGCCTTGTGCCAAAGCTGCCTTCAAGGTCGCTGATTTCTTGCTCAAGGCGTTTCTTTTGCGCGAGCGGCGAATTATCCACCGCCTTGTTGAGTTTTTCGACAATGAAGGTGAGTGCGGACAGGCTACTTTGTGCCGCACCTGATTCATTGATGGTGTTGCCGAGCGACTCCAGCAAATTATCCCAGGCATCGCTCAATTTATTCGCAGCACCAGTGAGACCTTGCGCCTGTGATTCCGCTAAATCTTTCGATTTGCTTTCAAGAGCCTCTAAAATGACGCGCTGCGCGGAGGCAACGTCACCTTGCTTAAGGAATGCCTCGATGGTGCTTTTTTGCGACTCCAGCAAATCCTGGTATTTTTTATCGAGCCTGCCCAAGCCTTCCTGTGGATTTTCCAGTGCCGCGCCCAGCTGATCGGCGGCAGTTGCAACATCACCCCCAAGGCGTGTGGCAAGGTCAGTGGAAAGCACCAGCGCACGCTTAAATACATCATCTTGGATGTTACCATAGGAAGTGAGCGCGGCGGCTGCTTTAAGTATGTCCTCTTTCTTAAAGAGGGTGGTTTCCTCAACTGCATCGCCAAGTTTTACAATTTCACTGACCGTCACACCAGCAGCGTTGCCCGTGGTTTGTAGCGCGGCACTCAGCAAATTCACCGCTTGCTCGGCTTCTTTGAACTCGCGGATGCCACCTGCCACCGCCAGACCGATTGTGCCAAAAACGGCGGCGACCGCAAGGCCAGCGGGACCCAAACGCAACAAGCTGGTGCCGAGTGTGCCTGCGCCACCTGCCAGATGCTCCATGCCATAGCGCACCTGTTCGCCGACGACATTAACGGCGATCAACTGACGGCTTGCAGGCTTAGTGGCTTCTTCAATCGCTTTCAGCGCACGCTGTCCTTCCTTGCCGATCAGCGTCATCTCACGGCGGGTTTTATCGCCATCAACGACCGCTATCCGAATCGAAATGTTTTGTGTTGCTATTGCCATGATCGCGGATTGCCTCGTGCAACCCCGCCTCGGCATATTCAAGCAAGCGCATCATCGCCTGCCGATCATAGCCGAGCGCATCGGTCACACCTAAAATGGTTGGAATATCGAACCCAGAAACGTCACCGCCAGGGCTGCGTGCGAAGTGATAGCCACAGCGCAGCAACACATCCCATGCCTCGAACCCCTCAAGGCTTATGGGTTCATTCAGGGTGTAAGGGCAGTGTTCGCCGGTGACTTCGTTTAGGTCGCCCTTGCTGCACGGGAGGCCTTCGTCGTGGCAGACTTTGCAGTATCCAGACCCGCCGCCGAAGTGCCATTTGCAGCGAGCCTTGATGCGTTTCCCTCCGTTTCCAGCAGTTCCAGCGACGATAGATATTTCTCAAAAAACGCCTTGGAGATGAACCAAATATCCATCAATTCTTCGATATTTTTATCGCTGACAGTAACTGCCTCCGTTCCCTCGGCATTATACACGCCTTTCCATGTGACGATTGCGCCGCAGGCGAGAGTTTTGGTCAGTTCTGTTTCGATAAACGCTTTGCGGATGTCTTCGTTATTCAAATCCGGCAAATGCCGAACATTGCCACCACCTGCCGCCGATTCCGCACGCAGTGTGCGCATATGGTCGCAGCGGTGTTTCACCACCGACTGCGCGGCGTTCATAATGGCGGTAGTCAGTGGATGAACCAGCACGCTGACTTCAGCGTTAAGGTCAAGCCAGTACGGTTCTTTCTTTAGGTTGAGTCTGAGCATAACGCCTCCTTATGGGTAGCTGGTGACATCGTTTTTGAGGACGACAGTTACGGATTTCAAAAGCGTGTCGTCATACACGCCTTGCCAGTTGAAACTGGCCTGCACGCCGCCTGGTCCCGATACGGGGATGCGCGGCCTCGGCAAATAGACTTCGTGGAATGTCCAGGTGAGTGAGAAATTATTGCCATCCAACCCCGCCAGCTTGTAGGCAAGCTCTAATTCAATGGCGTTGTTATTGATCGCATCATCTACCAACGTGGTGTCGGCGAAGCGCACGTCAATACTGCCATTCACATTGACGATGGTGGGGTCAACCGCTTCAATCAGCCCGTCATTACGGATGGTCGGCACGGCCTGCATACCGTTCGAGTAGGTGAATTGTGCGCCAGTGATATTGGCCAGCGACACGCTGTTACGCTTGATCGAACCATTGAACTGGCTGAATGGTTTATACACGCGACTGGTCGGTGTGCCGCCTTGCGTGGAAGTAAAGCGCGTTTCACCCTGGGCGATAATATTCAGCGTGGCATTGGCCGAACCGGAACGCTGAAAATTGAATGCCATCGAATTCAGCATACAGCCTGTATGCACGAAATAGGCTGGCACGTTGGCATGGCCGATTTCCGCCGCGAAGGATGGAAGACTTGCCGCGCCGCTGACGAAGGTGTGCGTATAGCCACCACCCGAAAGCGTTGCACCGCTTGCCACACCGTTGGCATTGCCTGACGCAATCGTGAAGCTATTGCCAGCAGCACCCAGCGTGTCGTGAGTGAATCCGAGCTTTGTGCCGCCCACATTTGCATAGGTCACAGGCGTGATACTGGCATTGACCGAAGCGTTCAGGTCGGTTGCCAGCTGGGTAAGCGTAGCATTCAGGTTCGCGCCGATATTGGTCTGCGTGCCGGTTGCGCCCGAAGCCACGAATGTCCACACCACACCGTTAATGGTGATGGTATGGCCTGCGCTTGGGTTTGCGGTAAAGGTGATGTCACCCGTCGCCGCCACGCCAGCGGATACAGGATTGCCGAGTAGCAGTTGCAGCCAGCGGCCAAAATCGCGGCCTTCCACTGGCACTACCAGATTGCCTTCATCGTTAATCACATCACGGAACGGCGCACGCGGTTCGCGGCCTTGCCCGAGAAGGTCAGAGGAAAGCAGATTTTGCTCCGCGCTTAAGTCCGAAGACACAAACGCGAACTTTTCCCAGTTACCAGTGGGTTTCACACCGTAAGTGGATTCTTTTAAGGCAAGCAACGTCGCTGCCGAGCCATAGGATCGAGCCATAAGATTTACTCCTGATTAAGGTTGGTTAATTGAGCGGGTCGGACGTGAAGTAGCGCACCATCACCTGCACCGTGGCGGCACGAATGCTGGCGGCTCCTTCAATCGGTTCTTCTTGAAACTCTGGTGATCTGGCCTCGACCCATTCGGCAAGCCCATCCAGTGTGCGGTTTGTGGTGATGACTCCGCTTAATGCCACCAACAGTACGTCCAGCAGCGCATCGCGGGTGGCCGCATCTGGGTTTTGTACCAGCACTTCCACCGTCACCAAATGTTCGTAAATGTAGGTGAGCGGCGAAAGCAGCACTTCGGGGTCTTGGGCGATACCATCACGCATCACCATCATGCCGTTTGTCGGCACTTGCTCGGGCTTATCGAGGTTTCGATAGGCCTTGAGCGTAGCTGTTTCGAGCGTTTTCAGTTTGGTGAAAAGCCGATCCAGCACCTGTTCACGTTTGCTCGGCATTGAGGGATACCTCTTTCCAATTCTTCAAAATGGTTTGTGGCAGCTGGCCTTCCCAGCGATTCACCACGGATTGATAATCCAGACGCTTTTTGAGCTTCACTTGCGGCACCAGCAGAAACATCACCACCGTGGTGAGGCCGCGCCCTGATTTGAGCGCGGATTCACTGGCTTTGCGGAAACCACCGCGCTTGCCCGTGCTGGCACGCAGAGAATCCACCACCAGCAGGGAGATTTTCCCTGGGCGATAGACAAAGCGCAGCCGCCCCAGCGAATGCTCGGGGAAGTTTGACGGGTTAATCCGCTTTCCACCCACACCGCGCTTCGGAGCGGCTTCGGTGGGGATTGCCAGAAACCAGCCATCTTTACTTTTAATGACTGCGCCCTCATTGAAAGCGCGAATCAGCTTCGGGGCTTTGGAAAATACCCAACCCGCCGCTGAAATGGATTTCTGGCCTCTGGGATAGAGCTTGGCTTGCCAGCTTTTGGCGAGCTTATTGCCCAACCCCGCACCCGTCACTTGCCCACGCAGGTCGTTCTTGATGTGTTCGGTCACCTCCGCCACGCCAGCAGTGACGGCAGCTTCCGCCGCCGCCTTTTGCTGCTCCATGAACTTGTGAAGATTGCCCGTGATAGCTGCTTCAACTCGCATAACAATCCACCTGCCAAATTAACCGCTCTGGGTCGCGGCGCGGCCTTGCTTGCGTTTTGTAGGTGATGCCGTCGATCATGAACTGGTCACCAGGCACGATGTTGGGGCATTCAGAAACTTGGACTTCCACCACAAGGGTGGGAGTTTCAATCACTGAACCCCCAACATCCTGAAACACGTCTGGCGCACGGATGATGACACGAACCGAACGGCTAGACCCCATCATCGGCAGGAAAAATGCGTCTTTGGCGATATTCCGATCATTGAATAATACTTGAATCGCTGATGAGAACGCTGTCATACGCAATATCCTGTGAAGTAATTTGGTCAAAAACGGCGGGCTGTGCCTGTTGCACTTCACCCGCTAACTGATAAAAGCCGCATTGAGACGCACGTTGCCGACAGTATCACCAGCAAGTGCGGCAGCTTGCGCCACGCCGATCAGCTTGTTGGTGGCAACAGTCGTGGTGCAGTTACGCGCCGCATTATCCCAGTAAATGAGCGCACCGACTGTCCATGCGGCACCAGT
>CAZUOS010000110.1:0-5359 GCA_964621415.1 uncultured Azospirillum sp. | reverse complement strand
GCGCGGATGGCTTGCTGATCGCAGAGATTGCGGGCTTGGGTGCAGGCGCCTCGATGTTTTCGATCGGCCGCGTGCGCACGCGTTCCAGCACCGGCGAAGGCTCGGCCACAGGCGCAGGTGCGGGCGTGACGATGCGTGGCGCTACTGGCTTTGCGGGCTGTGGGCGCGTCACTGTGTTGAGGAGCGTACCCGGCAGCGGTTCGAGCACCGGGGTTGGCACAGGCTTAGGTATAGGCAGTGCAGCGGGCGCCACTGCGAGCGGCGCTTTCGGCGCAGGCGCTGGGGCGACGGGGGCTGGCGGTGTCGACACCGTCGGCGTGGGTAGGCGTGGCACCACATTCTCGATCACTGGCGGCTCTGCCACCGGTGCCGCTGGCATGGTCGGTTGTTCTTTCGGCAGTTGGCGTGGTGCGGGGGTCGGAGTCGAGGTCGGGGTCGGCGGAATCGGCGTCGGCACATGGACGACCGGTTGCGAAGCAGCCGCTGACGTGGGCTGCTCGGCAGGGCGCTTGCGAGCCTCGGGCGCGGGAATCGACGCAGGCGGCTGATAGCGCGCGCCAACCGCAGGCGATGTCACCGGCGCAGCTTTTTCGGGCACGGCACGACGCTCGGACAAGGTTTCGGCTGGCACGGGGGCGCTGCTGCCCTGTAAGCTCCGCAACGCGTCGAGATTCACTTCCACACTCGGCGGGTTGGCGTTGCTCTCGCGCGCCTGCGCCGTGGAGGCCGCCGCCACCCAGACAAACGCCGCCACGGTGCGCGCAAGCGCCACCCGGACTCCCCCTGTCTTCCATCGATAAGCTGTTGGCATGTGGCGATTTTCTCGTTCTTAAAGCCGTAATTCTGCTGCTGTGCGAGGAGCGTCTCTTCTAGCAAGATGAAATCTGTGCTGGCAAGCATCATGCTGCAAGCATTCACAGTGAGATGTCCCTTGCGCCTTTAGGCACAATCCGTTAGGGATGCGCGCCATGAGCTATTCTCCCTTAATGACTGTGATGGTTGCTGCCGTGCGTAAAGCCGCGCGGGGCGTGGTGCGCGATTTCGGCGAGGTCGAGAAATTGCAGGTGAGCAAAAAAGGCGCGGCGAATTTCGTCACTAACGCCGATTTGCGCACCGATAAAATCCTGATCGAGGAGCTGCAAAAAGCGCGGCCCCGTTTCAGTTTTCTCACCGAGGAACACGGCGTGATTGAGGGGTCGGACCCCAAGCATCGCTTCGTGATCGACCCGATTGATGGCACCACGAACTTTATCCATGCTATTCCGTATGTGGCGATCACCGTGGCGGCGCAGGCCGAGCGCGAGGGCCAGTGGCACACCACGGCAGGCATTGTGTATGACCCCATCCTCGACGAATTATTTTGGGCCGAGCGCGGCAAAGGCGCCTTCCGCGAGAATGCTAAGCTGCGTGTTTCCACCCGACGCGAAGATCTGCTGCTCTCCACCGCGTCGCCGCGCGTGCATCGCCAGCAATTCAAGGAATCGCTGGCGACCTTTGGCCGCGTTGCGGCCTCGGGGGCGACACTGCGTTGCTCGGGTTCGGCAGCGCTCGATCTTGCGTATGTCGCGGCCGGACGGATTGACGGCACCTGGTATCAGCGCCTGAACGCGTGGGACGCCCTCGCCGGTATTTTGCTGGTGGAGGAAGCGATGGGTATGGCAACGGCGGTGGATGGCAGCGCCGTGATGCGCGATGGCGATGGCAGCGTGCTCGCCACCAATGGGCTGATTCACAAATCGCTGGTCGGCCTGCTCGCGGGCGAGTAGTCCTCGTGCCGGGCGCATCATGGATTGAACGTTGAGTAGCACACGCGCACCCCATCACCCACACCCCATGACCCACACCCCCGAACAGCTTCGCCGTGGTTATTTCTATGCGCTGGCAGTGATTATCATCTGGAGCGGGTTTGTGATTGTCTCGCGCCTTGGTGGTAAAAGCGCCTTCACGCCCTACGACATGATCGCCCTGCGCTATACGGCGGCGGGGATCGGCATTCTGCCGCTCTGGATGCGGCATCGCACCGCGCTGTTCGAGCGTCGCAAAATCCTCCTCACCCTTCTGGGGGCGCTGGGGTTCACGCTGTTTGCCTTTAACGGCTTCCGCCATGCGCCAGCGAACCATGCCGCTATTTTGCTGCAAGGGTTTCTGCCGTTCACGGTGGGTATCATGGCGTATTTCATGGCGGGCGAGCGCCCCAGCCGCCAACGCTTGCTGGGCCTTGGGTTTATCGCCCTGGGGGTGGCCAGCATGGCGGCGGAGAGTTTTGCCAGCCGCGACCCCACCCTGCTGGGCGATGGCCTGCTCATCGGCGCATCGCTCTGCTGGGCGGCCTATACGGTGCTGCTGCGCCGGTGGGAACTGCCGCCGATGGATTCGGCCATTGCCGTGACGCTGCTTTCGGGCATCCTCTACCTTCCCGTTTATGCGCTGTTTCTGCCGAAGAATCTCGGCGCGGGCAGCCTGCCCGAATATCTGGTGTTTGCCATCTATCAGGGCATTATTGTCGCCATTATTCAAATGATCTGCTATACACGCGCGGTGGCGCTGCTCGGGGCCACGCGTCTGGCCATGCTCACCAGTTGCGTGCCGGTGCTGGCCTCGCTGGCGGCGGTGCCGCTGCTGGGCGAACCCCTCACCCCGCTGGTCTGTCTGGGGCTGGTGCTGGTGGTGGTGGGTGCCTGGGTTGGCAACCGCCGCGTCCGACTTTCACCCTCGCTTGGTACGCATCATGACCGCTGAACCGCCGCTTTGCCGCTTGTATCTCATCTCGCCGCCGACGCTTGAGCCCGAGCGCTTTGCCCTCACGCTTGAATCGGCGCTGGCGGCGGGCGATGTGGGCGCGTTTCAGTTGCGGCTGAAGGACGCGAGCGACGACACAATCCGCGCCACGGTACGCGCGTTGATGCCGGTGGTGCACCGGCATGAGGCGGCGTTTTTGCTGAATGATCGTGCGGATCTCGCCGTCGAACTCGGCACGGATGGTGTGCATCTCGGGCAAGAGGATATGCCGATTGCCGAGGCGCGTACCCTGCTCGGCGCGCATAAAATCATCGGCATCAGCTGCCATGATTCGTCGCATCTGGCGATGGAGGCGGGCGAAGCCGGGGCCGATTATGTGGCGTTCGGGGCGTTTCACCCGACCCGCTCGAAATCGCCCGAGAAACTGGCAAACTATGGCACGCCCACGGCCGAGCTGCTGGAAGGCTGGGCCACCTATACCACCGTGCCGGCGGTGGCGATCGGCGGCCTGACACCGGAAAACTGCGTGCCGCTGGTGGCGGCGGGGGCGGATTTCATCGCCGCGATCACCGCCGTGTGGGAGCACCCGGAAGGCCCGGCCGAAGCCGTGCGCGCCTTCAACACCGCCATTCAGCAGGGCCTGCGCGCGCGGGGGATATAGCTATCGGTCACTATCTGTTACTGCCGAATATGCAGCACACAGAGTAGTGTGAACAGCCGCCGCGCCGTGGCGAAATCCATCTGGATACGCTCGGCAAGCTGGGATTGCAGCATCTCCGACCCCTCATTATGCACGGATCGGCGCGCCATATCGAGCGTCTGCAAGCGGTCGGACGCGGAGTGCTTGATCGCGTCGTAATACTGCTCGCACATCAGGAAATAGTCCTTCACAATGCGGCGAAAACCGATGATGGGCAGCTGCACCATGTGGCTGGCCTTGTGCGCGTCGGTGAAGGTGAGGTGCAGGCGATTCTCGCGCACGCTGAGCGCCAGGTCGAACGGTGGCTCCAGCGCCACGGCGCCCAGCAGCGCCACCTCGTTATGATGCACCAGATCCACCAGCGCCACGCGGCGCTCATGCTCTACCTCGGCCGAGCGCCGCAGAATGCTGGTCTCGTCAAGGGTTACGCTACGGATACTGGGAACAGGGCCGACCATACTGCCATCATACAAGCATTTGATTTTATGTACAATTAATTGTTGTAAAAAATTATTTACCAAAGATTAACCAATTAAATATACAATTCAGGAAATGGGTCAGAAGATAGGAGTATTGAGATGGCATCTGAATTAGAAAAAGCGCAAGCACGCAAAGCGGACGATGGATCTATAACCTTAACATTTCCAAACGGAGGGGGGTCCATTACTTACTCTGGTATCCTAGCTAGAGAGGCCTTAGTTGTTCGGCCAGATGGCAAAGAATGCCGTGTTCCGGAAATAATACCAGAACCTAAAATGAGTCCAGAGGCCTTGGAGAAGGCGGGAGCTTACTATGACCTCATTATCGCTGCAACTGAGCCATTTGCTAAGTTGAAAAAGCAAGAAAAAATCGATGGAGTAAACACCTCTGGATCTTCTAACTTAGTGTTTGTGGAAGCAAAGCAAGCAGATTTGGGGAAGCTCTGCCCTGCTTCCCCTCAAGCAGAAGGGAAAACGCCTGCCGGTTTAGAGAGATGATCGCGTCCATCTACCCCTCCCGCAACCGCAGCGAAATGGCATGCGCGCCGAGGCCTTCCGCATCGGCCAGAATGGCCGCTTGGTGGAGGAGCGGTGATTTTTCCGGCGCGCCGATGAGGCTGGTGCGGTTCAAAAAGTCGAACACCGAGAGGCCGCTACTGAAGCGCGCCGCGCGGCTCGTCGGCAGCACGTGGCTTGGCCCCGCGATATAATCCCCGAACGCTTCCGGCGTATGGCGACCGAGGAAAATCGCCCCCGCGCCCGTCACATGCGTGGCGAATGCTTCGGCGTCGTCGATCGCGAGCATCAGATGCTCGGGCGCGATTTTGGCGATCAGCGGCAGTGCCTCGGTGAGCGTGTTCACGACCAGAATCGCCCCGTGTTTTTCCCAGCTGGCGCGCGCGATGGCACCACGCGGCAGCACGGCGAGCAGCGCCTCCACCTCGCGGGCGACGGCATCCGCAAACCCGGCATCCGTGGTGATGAGAATCGCCTGCGCGGCTTCGTCGTGCTCGGCCTGGGAGAGGAGATCCGCCGCAATCCAGGGAGGGGGATTTTTCGCGTCCGCCACCACTAAAATCTCGGAAGGGCCGGCGATCGTATCAATCCCCACCACGCCGAAGACCTGCCGCTTCGCCTCGGCCACGTAGGCATTTCCGGGGCCGACGATTTTATCGACCGCCGCCACCGATTCCGTGCCATAGGCGAGCGCGGCCACTGCCTGCGCACCGCCGATGCGGTACATCTCGTGCACGCCCGCGAGCTTCGCCGCCACCAGCACGGCGGGGTTGATTTCGCCCTTTGGAGTCGGCACCACCATGGCGATGCGCGGCACCCCGGCGACCGCAGCGGGCACTGCGTTCATCAGCACCGAACTGGGATAGCTCGCCTTGCCGCCGGGCACATAGACCCCGACGGATGCCAGCGGCGCATATTGCCAGCC
>CAZUOS010000109.1:2340-5374 GCA_964621415.1 uncultured Azospirillum sp. | reverse complement strand
CTACCGATCCGTGTCATTCAACACCGTCCCCACCACATGCGCATTGGCGAGCGCGCGCATGGTAGCGCGCAGATCGCGCTCGCGCGTGTGACCGGTGCGCAGCACCAGCAGGGTGGTGTCCATCTGCGGCAGGAACACCAGCGGATCGTCCTGCGCCAGCGCGGGCGGCAGGTCATAGATAATCAGCCGGTCTTCGTAGCGGCGTTTCATTTCCTCGGCGAGGGCGGCGATGCGCGGCGAGCCCAACACCTCCGACGAATGATCGAGCCGCTTGCCCGCCGGCAGCACGCTCAGGCGCGGATAATTCGTACGAATCAGGCATTCGGCGACGCTCGCCGTGCCCGCGAAATACTCTGTCAGCCCGCGCTCCACCGTCAGGCCGAGATACTCATGCACCCGGGGCTTACGCAAATCGAGATCCACCAGCAGTACGATGTGATTCAGATCATGCGCGATACTCAAGGCAAGGTTCACCGCCACGGTGCTTTTGCCATCGCCATAATGCGGGCTGGTGATGCCGAGCGTGCGCATCTGCCCCTGTTGCATGGCCTGCAACACCTGCGTGCGCAGCAGGCGGAAGCGATCCGCCTCCACCCCGCGCGGCAGATGGGCAATAATCCGGTGCTGCTCGAGCACGCGCGGGGAAATCGTCTGCTCGCTACTCATGCCTGATCTCCCGCCCTGAGGTAAGGAATCTCGACCAGCGGTGCCACGCCGAGGATCGCCTCCACCTGCTCGATGCTGCGCACACTGCGCGTCAGCAATTCACGCAGCACCACCGCAACCACTCCCGAAAACAACGCCAGGATTCCGCCCGCGAGCAGCAACAGCAGTCGCGCCGGGGCGGTGCCCTCGGGCAGCAGCGGCGGCTCGATCACCCGTAATTGCTCGCCACGCTCGCCGGATTCCAGCGTCACCCGCATTTCTGCGGCAAGTTTTTTATCCTGAATCGCGCGGTAGCGCTCCTTCGCGTTCGCGAGATCGAGCGTCAGCTGCGATAATTGCTGCTCCGTTTGTGGGTTTTCAGCAATCGCGCGCTGGAACTTCTCGGCCTGAGCGCGCAGCGCCTCGCGCTGCTCGGCAAGCGCGTGCTGCTGTGCCTCAGCGGCGGTTAGGGCCGCGCTCAGCTGCACATAGGCGGGATTATCCGCATCGCGGACCACTTTGGCGCTGGGCGATCCTTTGCCGCTTTTGCGTAAGGCGGCAATCTGGCGCTTCAGCTTTAACACATCCGGATGATCCGGCCCATAATGGCCCGAAAGCGTCGCATATTCGGACTCGAGCGATTTCAGGGTGGCCCCCGCCGTCGCCACCGTTTTACCGTCCTCCATCACCCCGAGATAGGGCGGTGTGCTGGCGAGCTGACCACGCAACGTGCCGAGGCTGGCTTCGAGCGCATTAAGCTGCGACTCCACGGATTGCAGGCTCATGCTGCTCGACATGCTGGCCTGCTGGTTAAACATCTGCGCCGCCGGGCCTGCATCGCCATACTGCGCGCGGAACGCTGCCACCTTGGCCTCCTGCTCGGCGATATCGCCCTCCAGCCGCTTGCCCTCCTGGTCGAGGAAATCCGCCGTGTTCTTCGCCTCCGCGATGCGCTGATGCTTATCTTCCTCGAGCATCCGCTCCAGTAATCGGGTAAGCACACGTTGCGCCGCTTCCGGGCTGCGATCGGTATATTTCAGGGTAAAGGCCATGGCCGAAAGCTGCCCGAGCGTTTCCTTCATCTGCGCATTGGGGTTCGCCACTTCTGATCTGACAAACTGCAACCGCACGCGCTGACGCATCGCCGCCGCGCGCTTCTCGAGGGTGGGCGCATCGTCGTCTGCTTTCACCGCCCCTTCCTCCAGCAGCAGCGGCTTCAGCGATTCCGCCGTCATCACCCGTTGCAGCAGCTTATTCACCCGCCGATCCACCAACGCGTCGCTGGCGTCGAACACGCTCGCGCTCAGCACCGTGGTGCTGGTCGGGATGCTTGGGGTCACGATCTCCACCGTCGCCACGGCCCGATAGCGCGACCAACTAAGGGCCAGCAGCAGCGCCAGTAGCAGCACCCCACCGGCGACCCATGCAAATAGCCGTCGTTTACGGCGAAACATCGCCCAAAGTTCCTGCGGGGTCATATCGGTCATCGCCTACTCATATCGTTCTACGGTGCATAGTTCAACCCCAGCAACACCTGCTGGGCGCGGGCTTCGCCGGCGCCTTGGGTCAGGGTATCGTTGCGCAGCCGGTAATGCAAATCCACCGCCCAGGCCTGCGTCAGCGCATAGCGCGTGCCTGCCCCCAGCAGATAGCCATGATCGAGGTTCACTCCCGGCTCGGCGTGATACTCCGCGTTCATCCATTTGCCCTCGCCCAGGGCCTGCCAGCGCGGCGTAATGCCGTGGCGCAATTCCACCCCCACGCTGCTGAGCAAGGTTTCACTGCCATTGCCATATGGCTCCTGCGCGCGGCTAAGGCTGAGGGTCAGCGTATCCGCCGCCGTGCTATAGGCAAGCGCGCCGCGAAATACATAGTTCCAACCGTTCGGATCGCTTCCGGCGTTTGCCCCGGTCTTGTCGAAATATTCCGTCCCGGCACTCACCGTCGCGGTCAGCGCCGTGGTGAGCTTGCTTTCAAGCCCGAGTGATGGCCCAAGCGTATCGGCGCGCAGCATGCCCGCACGCGCGGTTTCGTAGCGCCCGGCCCGCGCCCCGAATTGCAGTGTAGTCGCCGGATCGAGCGCATAATCATAGCGCGGCATCGCCTGCATATAATGGTAATCCACGTAATGCGCGTCGTCATAGGCCACATCGGCATAGCTGGTGTAAAGGCGCAGCGTCTCGCGCGGATTGACCTTATAGGAAAGCTGTGGTGCCACGCTGAGGCGCGTGCGGTGCGCATTCTTCACGGCGATATTATAGCTCGCCAGCTCCACCTCGCGCGCAGCGTCATACTCGGCGCCAAGCCGTGCTTCGGCCTGCCATCGCGCGTTGGTTTGCCGCAAGGTCAGGGCCTGGTGCGCGTCAACCGTGTTGTAATCCGAGCGATC
>CAZUOS010000109.1:0-2240 GCA_964621415.1 uncultured Azospirillum sp. | reverse complement strand
GCGCACAAGCCCAGCCACAGCAGCGACGCTACCGCGACCCACGCGCCACGTGCACCTCCATATGCCTCCGCATGGCCCTCATGCCTCGATTGCTTAGACATTGCCGTCACCACATTACCGCTGTCTTACCGCTAAAACAGGCTAGATTCTGGCACCACCACCACATCGCCCGGCTGAAGCAGAATATTGCTTTCGAGCGCGCGCCCACGCGCCACGTCGTCGTAATCGAAGGGGATCGAGGTTTCCTTCCCCTCCACCTGCCGCAAAATCACAATCCGCCCGCCCGAGGCATAGGTAGTCAAGCCCCCCACCTGGCTGAGCGCCTGCATCACCGTCAAGCCACGATTCATCACAATCTCGCCGGGATGCGCCACCTGCCCCAGCAGGCTCACCGTATTGCCGCGCGTTTCCTTCACCGCGACAGTGATTGCCGCATCTGGCACCATGCGCGCCAGCTTCTGCTTCAGCGCGGCCTGCACCGCCACGGTGGTTTGCCCCGCCACCGCGAGCGACCCCACCAACGGAAAATCAATCGTTCCATCCGGCAGCACCAGCAGTTCGCGGTCCATCTCCGGCTCTTTCCAGACCGAGATATGCAGCACATCGCCCGCGTGAATGGGGTATCCCGCCTCGCCCGCCCAGGCACTCGCTGCCCCCTGAGCCAGCAGCAGCATAGCCAGCATTCCCTGACGCCAATGTTGCATTAAAACTCCCGCCAGCTAAGACCCACCAGCACATGCGTCACCTGATCGTTACGCCCGAACGGCAGCATACAGGAACGATATTTAATCACCTTATGCCGATCATTAATGAACTGCCCCGCATCGGTCAGCGGCGTGGGGTGCTCGATCAGCTCCTCGATGCGCCGCACAATCGTGGCGCCCTGAAAATGGCGCTGCGCCGTGTTAAAGCTGCGCCCCACCATATCCGTACCGTAAACCGTTTTCAGCCGATCCCCAATCTGGTAGAAGTTCAGCACATACGGCCGTCCCAGCGCATCGGGCGCCACAGTGAACAGCACACATTGATGCCAGATATCGGCAATGGCCGAGGCGTTGAAATGGCCAAAATCCGGCATCGGCAAGTCTTTCCTCACCAGATTCCAGTAGCTGATCAGCCGTTCCGCCAAACGATGTTCAATCATGTCACTCGCCCTTTTCGCGCTTGCAACCCTTGCGCGATTATATTAAACTATTGGTTGTATGCACACGTTTCGTTTCATGCTGACTTTCGCCGAAATCCTCGTGAGCCCTGCAGGGGTATTCCTATCGGTCTGGCGCGCAAAAAGCAAACATTGTTAACAACTGGATTGCCGTTGACTTGCGGTTAGCAACGCCCTAGTTGCGTTCGGGTGACGCAGGCATTCGATTCCGGGAGGTTTTCATGTCGAGCAATGCGATTGAAACGGTAATGGGCGCGGTGGTGCTGGCGGTGGCTGGCGGTTTTCTCTATTTTGCCTATAACAACAGCAACGTGAAACCGATCGAAGGCTACAGCGTTTCGGCCACATTTGCCAATATCAGCGGCATTTCGGCGGGTAGCGCAGTGCGCGTGGGCGGCATCAAGGTCGGCGTGGTCGAGGATCTGAAGCTCGACCCCAAAACCTTCCAGGCGGTCGCTGATTTGCGCATCAGCAACGACGTAAAACTCCCGAAGGACTCTTCCGCCGCCGTAAAAAGCACGGGGCTAATCGGTGATAAATACCTCGACATCGCCCCCGGCGCCGAGGACGACACGCTGAATAACGGCGACAAAATCGCCTTCACCCAATCTTCCGTCAGCATCGAGGAAATGATCGGCAAGTTCGTCTTCTCGGGCGGCGGTGCCGATAAAGGCGGCAAGGAAGACGCGCCGGACGCAGAATCTCAGAAGCCCGAAACGAATGAGAAACCATTGGCGGACTAACCGATGCGCCGCCTTTCCACCGCTTGTATGCTTGCCTGCTGTTTCCTCGCCGCGCCCCGCGTGTGGGCAGAGGACGCCCCGATCGCCTTCGACAAGCCCGACAGTGAAATGCTCAGCACCAAGCACGAAGACGGGCACGACGACAGTGCCAGCCCGCGTATGCCTTGGGTAAAAACCGATCCTAGCGCCAAACCCGCCACCGGGGCCGACGCAGCACCCCAGGCTGCCCCTTCCGCCCCTGCTCCCGCCACGCCCACCGCCCCTGCCCCCTCGCCCTTTAGCAGCCCGCAAGGAAAAATCCCCTTCGGCCATGCAGAGCCAACCGGCCCCGTGGT
>CAZUOS010000108.1:0-5402 GCA_964621415.1 uncultured Azospirillum sp. | reverse complement strand
GGGCGTTTTCATGCGCCAACTGTGCCCATACCGAAGGTTGGAAGGCCGCCCCTGAAGCGGCCCGGACAAGGGAGCCGCCACATGAAAGTCGCCGCCGTCAAAGCCCCGGGCGGGCTGGACAAAATTGTCATCGAAGACCGCGCCCAGCCGACGGCTGGCCCCGGGCAACTGCTGGTCCGGGTGCGCGCCAGCTCCCTGAACTTCCACGACTTCGCGGTGGTCGCCGGCATGATCCAAACCGCCGACGGCCGCATCCCAATGTCGGATGGCGCCGGCGAGGTGGTGGCCGTGGGCGAGGGCGTCGTGGGCTGGAAGGTGGGCGATCATGCGCTCTCGACCTTCTTCCCGAACTGGCCGGCCGGCGGCCCGCAGCTGCAGCGCATCATCGGCGTGCCTGGCGACCATGTGGACGGTTTCGCCGCCGAGTTCGTGGCCATGCCGGCCAGCGCCTTCACCCGCCTGCCCAAGGGCTACAGCTTCGCCGAGGCCGCGACCCTGCCCTGCGCCGCGCTTACCGCCTGGCGCGCCCTGATGGTCGAAGCCCAGATCAAGCCGGGCGACATCGTCCTGACCCAAGGCACCGGCGGCGTCTCGATCTTCGCCCTGCAACTGGCCAAGGCGGCCGGCGCGACGGTAATTTCCACCTCGTCCTCCGACGCCAAGCTCGAGAAGCTGAAGGCGCTCGGGGCCGATCACCTGATCAACTACAAGGACGAGCCGGAATGGGGCCGCAAGGCGGCTGACCTGACCGGCGGCCGCGGGGTCGACCTGGTCGTCGAGATCGGCGGGCCTGGCACCCTGACCCAGTCCGTCCACGCCTGCCGGATCGGCGGCCACGTCTCGCTGATCGGCGTGCTGACCGGCGTCTCGGGCGAGGTCCCGACCGCCCTGATCATGTCCAAGAACGTCGCCGTGAAGGGCGTCACCGTCGGCTCCATCCAGGACCAGGTGGAGATGGTCGCGGCCATCGAGGCCAACGGGATCAAGCCGGTGATCGATTCCAGCTTCCCGCTGGACGGCATCGCCGCCGCCTTCGCGCACCAGATCTCGCAGAAGCACTTCGGCAAGATCGTCCTCGAGTTCTAAATCTGGAGCGTGATGGCCGCCGAAACCGGAATCCACCTTCGGCTATCACGCTCTAGGCATCCTAGAGGGGCGACCCCGCGTATGTGGTCCAGGCGCTGGTGAGGCGTCTGGACGACTGGGGCGCTGCGCATGGACTCATTTCCCAAGCCGCTGGAGTCCGTGGTGCTGGGCGCCGCGGGCGGGATCGGCGCAGCGATCGCTGACCGGCTGGAGGCGCTTGGGCCTGTTCGGCGGCTGAGCCGGGCAGACGGCTTGGACCTCACGAATGAGGCTTCGATCCAGGCGGCGGCCGAGGCCGCAGGCGAGCCCCGCCTCGTGGTGATCGCCACCGGTCACCTGCATGGCCATGGGGTGGAGCCCGAGAAGCGGCTGGCCGACCTGTCGCCGGAGCGCCTGGCCTACAGCTTCGCGGTCAACACCATCGGCCCAGCCCTGGTCCTCAAGCATTTCGGCCCGCGTATGCCGCGCTCCGGTAAGAGTGTGATCGCCGTGCTCTCGGCCCGCGTGGGCTCCATTTCCGACAATCGCCTGGGCGGCTGGTACGGCTATCGCGCCGCCAAGGCCGCCCTGAACCAGGTGGTGCGCACGGCCTCCATCGAGCTGGCGGTTCGGCGCCCTGAGCTGGCCTGCGTGGCCTTGCATCCCGGCACGGTGGACACCGGCCTGTCTGCGCCGTTCCAGAAGGGTGTGGCGCCGGAGCGGCTGTTCACGCCAGCCGTCGCCGCCGAGCATCTGCTGCGGGTGATCGACGGCCTGACCGGCGCCGACACCGGCCGGTTCCTCGCCTGGGACGGCCAGGAGATCTCATTCTGAGCGACAGGGTCGGCGTCAGCCGCCCATCCTGTTGAGCCAGTCCTGGTTCATCTGCCAGATGGAGCGCTCCAGGGGCGACAGTCGTCCCTGCCGGGTCAGGGGCGCGGTCAGGCCGCCCCAGACCAGGTCGTTGGCCCTGATGTCCTCAGCGTGGACGAGGGCGGTCATGGCGGCGAGGCCTTCCACGATCTCTTCCGCGCCGGGGCTCGCGAGGGCGCCCTTCGGCACTAGGAGATGGATCTTCAACTTCACCCGGTCGTGCCCCAACGGGAACACCTGATACCAGGCGGCGCCGGAGGCAAAGGCCGCGATCATGAAGTGCGGGAACACCACCGCAGCCACAAGGGCCTGCTTCTGGGCGTCTGTCAGGCCCTCAATCAGCGCCGGGCCGCCGTCCTCGGCGCCTTCCACACCGGGCATGTGCAGGATCGACCAGGGGCCGTCATTGTCGGGAATCTCGGACCTGGCCGCCGGGTGGATGGGCTCGAAGGTCTGCGAATGGACGCCGATATGGTGATAGGCCTCCATGAAATTCTCTACGAGGACCTTCCAGTTCCAGCCGCTCTCGTATTCGAGCGTGCGCGCCACCACCATGTCGCCCAGGCGGTAGGGTTCGAGGTGTCGGGCGTAGGTTTCAATCTGGGGCGTCAGGGCCGCTGCCTCAGGATCCAGATTGGCCAGGACGAAACCCTCCCAGACTTCGCTGCGAAGGCGCGGCAGGGCGCAGTCCTGGGCCTCGAAGCCCGCCGCACCCTCCATCAGGGGCGCACGCACCAGCCGCCCCGCCGTGTCGTAAGCCCAGTTGTGGTAGGGGCAGGTGAAGAGCTTGCGTCGGCCGGATTCCGGGGCGAGGTCTGCGGCCCTGTGCAGGCAGATCCGCGACAGGACCCGCACCTCGCCGTCGGCTCCGCGCACCACCATCACCGGCTGGCCCATCAGATCGAGCGACAGGTAGTCCCCCGGCTCCGGAACCTGGTCGAGCCGCGCCAGCGGAATCCAAGCGCGGCGCAGGATTCGCTCGACCTCCAACTCATAGATGTCAGGCGACACATAGGCCGACGGCGGCAGGGTCCAGGCCTGTTCCAGGGGCAGGCGGGCGCGCGCGATTTCATCGGCGGTAAGGCCGGGCAGGGCGGATGTGGCTGGCGGCATGGTTCCGTCTCGCGCTCATTAATTACGAACGACTGATATAAAATAGACGGATCGCGGGTCAAGCGCTATGCGCTGGGGCATGACCATGCCCCCTGACCAGGAGAGGCCCCTGCGCCGTCCTGTGGGCCGGCCGCGCGGTGACGGCCGTCCGCACCTGACGCGGACGGTGGTGTTCCTGGCCGCGGCCCGACTGATCGCCGAGCACGGCTATGCGGGCACAAGCATCCGGATGATCGCCCGGGAGGCTGAGGCGTCGCCCGCCTCGCTGTTCAACCTGTTCGCCGGCAAGGACGAGCTCCTGAACGAGCTGATCCTCTACCTGGCTCAACCCTCCCTGGCCTTCTATGGCGACCTGGAGGCCGAAGTTGGCGCCGGCGCCGCGCCGTCGGCAGCCCTCTACCGGATGGTGTTCGAAGAGGCGCGCCTGGTGGCGTCCGTTGATCGCGCCTATGTCGCGGTCTTCCTGCTGCCGGAACTTCGACAGTCTCAGTTCGGTCCGGCGCGCGCCGCCCGGCGAGCGCTTGTCGCGCACTATCAGCGACTCATCCTCGGCGGCCTCGGTGACGGCACGCTGGTCTGCGATCAGCCGCACCTTGCCGCCGAGCAGCTGTTCCAGCTGACCGAAACGAGCCTGATCATGGATGAGACGCAGCCGCCGCTTTCGCCCGACGACCTCGCGCGGGCGACCGCGCGCTTCTGCCTCCGGGGACTGCTGGCCGACCCGGCGCGACTGGCCGATCTGGAGGCCGAAGCCGCCCAACTGAGGTCCAGCCTCATCCTTCCGCAGGTCTGATCCGTATCAGCGCCGACGCGCGACGCTGGCGCCGGGAGTTCTTCGTCACATGCCCACCCTTCGCCTGGTCCTGGGCGACCAGCTGTCCGACAACCTGTCCAGCCTGACGGACTGGGCGGCGGGTGACCTGGTGCTGATGGCCGAGGTCGCCGACGAGGCGGCCTATGTCCCGCACCACAAGCAGAAGCTGGCCATGGTGTTCGCAGCCATGCGCCGGTTCGCCGAGCGACTGACCGCGCGGGGGATCGCGGTCCGCTATGTGCGACTGGACGACCCTGCCAATACCGGCGCCCTGACCAGTGAGGCCCTACGGGAGCTGGCCGGGGGCGGGTTCGAGCGGCTGGTGGTGACCGAGGCCGGCGAATGGCGGCTCGCTCAGGCGTTCGAGGACCTGAAGCTCACCTCGCCGGTCCCGGTGGAGGTGCGGCCCGACACCCGCTTCATCTGCAGCCGGCCGCAGTTCGAGGCCTGGGCGGAAGGGCGCTCAGAGCTTCGGATGGAGTTCTTCTATCGCGTGATGCGCAGGGCCACCGGCCTTCTGATGGACGGCGACAAGCCGGCCGGCGGCCAATGGAACTTCGACCATGAGAACCGAAAACGCCTGCCCAAGGGCGTGCGGCCGCCGGATCGGCTGGTCATTCCGCCGGCGGAGGATGTGCGCGAGGTCCTGGCGATGGTCACCGCGCGGTTCCCCGACAACTTCGGAAGCCTGGAGACCTTCGGCTGGGCGACCAGCCATGAGGAGGCCGAGCGGCTTCTCGATCACTTCATCGCCGACATCCTGCCCAGCTTCGGCGACTGGCAGGACGCCATGAAGGGCGGCGCGCCGTTCCTGTGGCACGCCCGGCTGTCAGCGGCGATCAATATCGGCCTGCTCGATGCGCTGGAGGTCTGCCGCCGGGCCGAAGCCGCCTATCGCGCAGGTCTGGTCCCCATCGCGTCGGCGGAAGGTTTCATCCGCCAGATCCTCGGCTGGCGCGAATATGTGCGCGGGGTCTACTGGCTGGCCGGGCCGGACTATCTGGCCCGCAACGCGCTCGCCGCCGACCGCCGCCTGCCGGAGTTCTACTGGAGCGCCGAGACCGAGATGGCCTGCGTCCGCGACGTGGTGACCATGACCGCGCGCCACGCCTATGCCCACCACATCCAGCGGCTGATGGTCACCGGCAACCTCGCCCTGCTGCTGGGCGTCCATCCTGACGAGGTGAACCTCTGGTACATGAGCGTCTATGTGGACGCCTTTGAATTTCGCCAGGCGTTCTTGAACCTGGCGATCAATGCGCGGGATGCGATGCCGCGCGGGGGCAAGCTGGTTTTGGAAACCTCGCGGCACGAGACCTTGCCGGAGATCCCCTTCGTTCGGGGCAAACTTCCGCGCACGCCGGCGGTGTGCCTGACGATGACCGACAACGGTTCGGGCATCCCGGAACGGCATCTGCGCTCCCTGTTTGACCCGTTTTTTACCACTAAAGCCCTGGATAAAGGATCCGGCCTCGGGCTCTACAATGTGCTGTTGTTTGTTGAGTTGCTCTAAGCTTTATGAGATTTGGATCTTTTG
>CAZUOS010000107.1:3068-5414 GCA_964621415.1 uncultured Azospirillum sp. | reverse complement strand
CACGGTCGATTTCAGAAACACCATCATTGTGCTCACCAGCAACCTCGGTGCGCAGCATCTGGTGGAACTGAAGGATAGCGAGCCCTCCGAAAAAGCGCGCGAAAAAGTGATGGACGCCGTGCGTGCCGCCTTCCGGCCCGAGTTCTTAAACCGGCTTGATGAAATCATCCTCTTCCACCGCCTTGCGAAGGCGCAGATGGGGGCCATTGTCGATATCCAGATCGCCCAGCTCGAGCGGCTGCTGAAGGACCGCGAGATCACCCTAAGCCTCGACGACGCGGCGCGCAGCTGGCTCGGCAAACAAGGCTACGACCCCATCTATGGCGCGCGGCCCTTGAAGCGCGTCATCCAGAAACAGGTGCAAGACCGCCTCGCCAACCTGATCCTCGACGGCACCATCCTCGATGGCACCCATGTCGCCATCACCGGCACGGATCTCGGCCTCCACATCACCGCCGAGGGAAAGGCGGCGTAGAGCCACGTATAGCTAAAACTATACCATAAAAAACGGCCCGGAATCGCTTCCGGGCCGTTGGGTGGGCGATGGTCACGGCGCGTTTTAGGCAGCCACAACGCTCACCACGTTTTTATTACCGGCTTTTTTGCTGAACTGCACCACGCCATCGATCACGGCGAAGATAGTGTAGTCTTTGCCCAGGCCTACGCCGTTACCGGGGTGGTAGCTGGTGCCACGCTGACGAATGATGATGTTCCCGGCAACGACCTTCTCGCCACCGAATTTTTTAACGCCCAGACGCTGGCCTTGGCTATCGCGACCGTTGCGGGAGGAACCGCCTGCCTTCTTATGTGCCATGATGTATCTCCTTTAATTCAACGCTCGGAAAAATTACTTCGCTTTTGCCAGTTTTTCGGCTTTCGGCGTACGCTTGTCGGCTTTCACCAGCACTTTACCCTCGAGTCCAATGCTGAGGATATGCAACGCGGTGAAACGCTGACGGTGACCGTTTTTGCGCTTATAGTTATGGCGGCGTTTTTTCTTGAACACCAGCACTTTATCGGCCTTGCCCTGCTCCAGGATCTGGGCTTCCACCAGCGCGCCCTTCACGGTCGGGGCGCCGATCACCGTTTTCTCGCCGGAAAGTGCCAGCACTTCCTCGATCTTCACGGTGTCGCCAACATTGCCCTCGAGTTTCTCGACCTCGATGATGCTGCCTGCGGTGACGCGGTATTGTTTGCCGCCGGTAACGATGACTGCGTACATAGCGCACTCTCTATTCTTATAGGTTAAAAAGGAGGCGGGAATATACTCGCAAACGTGCCCCTGTCAACCCCAAACATTATTTTGTTTAAGGGGCTGATTAACAATGCGTTTCTCAAAAATACCCCCACGCCACAAGGATCAGCCCCCACCCTTAGAGCGACGTAAAACCGAGGCGCACCCCGCCCACGGGCACCTCCCTCCAGCACTTGTAGCTTGACAGCCCGCCCCACATTCGTTAGAGACGCCCTCCCTTTATTGGTTATTACGTCTGAGATTCTAAGGAGAGTGCCATGAAACGCACCTATCAACCCAGCAAGATTGTTCGTGCCCGTCGTCATGGCTTCCGCGCACGTATGGCAACCGTTGGCGGCCGCAAAGTGCTCGCTGCACGCCGCGCCAAGGGCCGCAAAGTATTGTCGGCGTAACGCCTCTAAAACAGCGCGAGGTCGCGATGCCTACGCTCGTGACATTAAAAAAACGCGCTGATTTTGTGCGCCTCCGTCGGGGGCGTAAAATCATGAGTCCCTATTTTATTTTGCGCGTGGGCGCGGCGGATGTCGCGCGCGTGGATACCGCGCGTGTGGGCTATACCGTCACCACCCAATGCGGCAATGCCGTCACCCGCAACCGCATGAAGCGTCGCCTGCGCGCCCTCGTGCGCGAGCTACTGCCCGAAAAATCCCGCGCCGGACAGGATTATGTGTTCATCGCCCTGGCCGAGGCAAAGCCGAACCTCGCCGAAGCCCCCTTTGCCGATATCCGCAGCGCCTTCCTGCGCGCGGTGGAGCGGCTGTAATGCGCTGGTTTTTTTTGCTGCTCATCCGCGCCTATCAGCTCTGCCTCTCGCCCTTGATGGCGCCGCATTGCCGCTTCACCCCCACCTGCTCGCGCTATGCCTATGACGCCATCACCCGACATGGCGCTTGCAAGGGCGGATGGCTTGCCATAAAACGCCTTGCCCGTTGCCACCCCTGGGGTGGAAGCGGCGACGATCCCGTTCCATGAGAGAGCGAATTGAAGAAATGAGGAATTGAAGAACTGAGGAAAGGGCGCACTTCCAGAGCCATCATCCTCAATTCCTCAATTCCTCAATTCCTCAATTCCTCAATTCCTCAATTCCTCAA
>CAZUOS010000107.1:0-2968 GCA_964621415.1 uncultured Azospirillum sp. | reverse complement strand
TTCCTCAATTCCTCAATTCCTCAATTCCTCAATTCCTCAATTCCTCAATTCCTCATTTCCACTTCCTACCCCCCACCGACCATGACCCCGAAAACCACCCAAGGCCCCGACATTAAAAACCTGCTCCTCGCCATGGCATTCGCCACCGCCATCATGTTTGGCTGGCAGCATTTCTACGAAGGGCCGCGCCAACGCGCCCTGCAAGCGCGCGAGGCAGCCGAGGCCAAAACGGTGGCCAGCGAGAAGCAGCGCGCCATCGCCACACAAGCCGAGCACGAGGCGGAAGCCGCCGCGAGCGATGCAACGCTCAATGCGCCACGCATCCGCATCAACACACCATCACTCCATGGCTCGATCAGCCTCGTCGGCGCACGGCTTGATGACCTCACCCTCGCCAAATACAAGGACACACAAAGCGACGACGCGCCGGAAGTCAAACTGCTCGCGCGCGCGTCGGCGAAGGACGCATATTTCATCGAGCTTGGCACGCTGGGCGAGGCAGGCACAACGCTGCCCACCGCCACCAGCGAGTGGAAGAGCGATGATAAAGAACTCACCCCTGAGCATCCCGTGACGCTGCGCTGGAGCAACGGCGCAGGCCTCAGCATCAGCCGCACCATCGCGGTGGATAAGGACTATCTCTTCACCGTCACCGACCGGTTCGAGAACCACGGCGCCGCCGCCCTCACCCTTTATCCTTACGGCCTCGTCAGCCGCAATTATGCCGACACATCGAAACATACCTACTTCATGCATGAAGGACCGGTGGGCGAGTTAAAAGGCGCACTCGAAGACATTACCTACAAAGATTTGCGCAACAAAGACGCGCAGCAATTCAACGACTCACGCGGCTGGCTAGGCATGACCGATAAATACTGGCTCACCGCCATTATCCCGGATCAAGGCACAAGCTTCGATGCCGAGGTGAAGCACTTCACCCGCAGCGGCGCGGATGCCTATCAAACCAACCTGCGCGGCAAGGAGCTGGCGCTCCCCGTCGGCGGCAAGGCCGAGACCATCACGCATGTGTTCGCGGGCGCGAAAGTCGTCGACCTGCTCGACCAATACCGCGAGCAGCTCGGTATTCCGTTGTTCGATCGCGCCGTCGATTTCGGCTCGCTCTATTTCCTCACCCGGCCGATTTTCGCGCTGCTGAACCTGTTCTATGGCTATGTCGGCAATTTCGGCATCGCCATTATTCTGCTCACCTGCTGCATCAAGGCCCTGCTTTATCCGCTCGCGCATAAATCCATGATCTCGATGAGCCGGATGAAGCTCCTCTCCCCCAAAATGGAGGAGCTGAAAAAGCGCTTCGGCGACGATAAAATGCGCCTCAATCAGGAAGTGATGGCGCTCTATAAACGCGAGAAGGTGAACCCGGTCTCAGGCTGCCTGCCGATTCTGCTGCAGATTCCGGTGTTCTTGGCCCTCTACCGCGTGCTGTTCGTCACCATCGAGATGCGGCAGGCGCCATTCTATGCGTGGATTCACGACCTCTCGGCGGCCGACCCCACCAACCTCTTCACCCTCTTCGGCCTCGTTCACTGGAACCCGCCGGGCTTCCTGCATCTCGGTGTGCTGCCCATCATCATGTGCCTGACGATGGTGATCCAGCAACGCCTCAACCCCAAACCGGCAGACCCTGTGCAGGCGACCATGATGCAATGGATGCCGTTCGTCTTCCTCTTCATGTTCGCAAGCTTCCCCGCAGGCCTCGTGATCTATTGGGTAGTGAACAACACCCTCTCCATCGTGCAACAGGCCTATATCAACACGCATCTGAAGAAGCAGGGGTTGAAGTAGGTTTCTTCAGGTTTCAGGTTCCGGGTTTCAGGGGAGCGGGTGGAAACTCTGTAGTCCTATTGCTCTCTCGGCGAAACCTGAAACCTGGAACCCGAGGCCTGGCACCTAGTGAGGTAACAACATGACGACACCGTTCCCCCCCACCTCCCTGAAACCTGAAACCCGGAACCTGGAACCTACCCTCTTCCTCCGCCCGGTGACGTTCGTCGCAGGGGTCGCGAGCATGGAGCAATTCCCCGAGATGCATCTGCCGGAGGTGGCGTTCATCGGCCGCAGCAATGTCGGCAAGTCGAGCCTGCTCAATGCGCTCACCAACAATAACCGCCTCGCGCGCACCTCGAGCACGCCGGGGCATACGCGCCAGCTCAATTTCTTCAACGCGAGCGATGTGCTGCATCTCGTCGATGTGCCGGGTTATGGCTATGCGAAGGCGGGCAAGAAGGAAGTGAAGGGCTGGCAGCATCTGCTGTTCGATTATTTACGCGGACGCAAACAGCTCGCCCGCGCCTTTGTCCTCATCGACGCGCGCCACGGCGTGAAGGAAGCCGATCTCGACATGTTAAAGCGGCTGGATGACGCCGCCGTGTCCTATCAATTCGTGTTGACAAAAGCCGATAAGGCCGAGGACCTCGCAGGCGTTCAGGCCCGCACGCTCGCCGTGGCTGCCAAGCACCCGGCGGCGCATCCCGGCATCCTCACCACCAGCGCCGAGCAAAAAACCGGGATCGAGGAGCTGCGACTGGCAATCCTCGAATCACTCCCGCAGAACCACCACTAGATAGTATCGTCACACTACGCTAGGGCTATTCGCCGCCCATTGTCGGCGCACCTACATCCTTCGGCGGGCCCATCGGCTCAGGGTCCTGGATCCCTTGCGCCTTCATCTCATTCTTGGCTTTCTGCGCCGCTTCATAGGCATCCTTCACCTCATCGAAACGATGAATGCGCTCCTTGATGAAATAGAGCATGAAGTTCAGCTCGCCTTGCGAGTAATCTTCCGGATGCGCCATCACATCCTCAATAATCTGCTTGGCTTCGCCGAATTCGCCCCGCTGCTCATGCAAAAATGCAGGCAGCTGCTGCGCCCAAATCGGAATGCCCCGAATACCGCGCAAGCGGGTCGCCAGCCCCAGCGCCCGATCAATATTCCCCAATTTGTGCGAGG
>CAZUOS010000106.1:0-5441 GCA_964621415.1 uncultured Azospirillum sp. | reverse complement strand
CTTGAGTTAGCGTCAGCAACACAGGCGGAAGGATAAGATCTCGGAGCCTGCGAACAACGAGATAAAGGCCCACAATCACTGAAAAAAACAAAAGACAAACGAAAACAATCACAAAAATACCGGGCATCCACACAGTTGTATTTAACAAAGCGTAACAACCCAATGCCGTCAACATCACGCCAAATACTAGACCCACCATAATGTGTCGCAATGGTCGCACAAAGTAGAGGGGCAGAGCAGGAGCCACGCGCGGCGGCCCATAAGCACGAAAGTATTTCTTAGCAATACGCTGGCCGATTTGCGGAATGCACAGAACGGGTATCAGCAGGCAATATAAAACCAGCAAGATCGAGAAGCTATCCATCTATGCCGCTCTCACCGTCCGCTGCTCAATGCGCTTCTCGAAATGCGTGCCTTTGAAAATCCGCTGCACGAAAATGCCAGGGGTATGGATGTCGTCGGCATTGAGTTCGCCGATCTCGACCAGTTCTTCCACTTCTGCGACGGTGATTTTGCCCGCCATCGCCATCATCGGGTTAAAGTTGCGTGCGGTTTTGCGGAAGATGAGGTTGCCGGCTTTATCGCCCTTCCAGGCTTTTACAATGGCCAGATCCGCCGTCAGGCCGGTTTCCATCACATAAGTTTCACCGTGGAACGTGCGCAGCTCCTTGCCCTCGGCCACCAGCGTGCCAACACCGGTTTTGGTGAAGAACGCCGGAATGCCCGCGCCCCCAGCGCGAATGCGCTCGGCCAGTGTGCCTTGCGGGTTGAACTCGATCTCGAGTTCGCCGCTCAGATATTGCGTCTCGAAGGTTTTATTTTCGCCGACATACGACGAAATCATTTTCTTGATTTGCTTTTCTTGCAGCAAAATCCCGAGGCCGAACGTATCCACCCCGCAATTATTGCTAATCACCGTCAGCCCCGAAACGCCCGACGCCTTGAGCGCCAGAATCGAATGTTCCGGAATGCCACACAGCCCGAACCCGCCGGACATAATGGTCATCCCATGGTGCAACAACCCAGAAAGCGCGGAAGCTGCATCCGCGTAGACCTTACCCTCTGCCGACATACTGTTGCTCCTTCGCCATGATTTTCAAAATATGGTTGTAACGCAGCCCGAAAGAAGGTCAAGTCGTAGCAAATTGCGCTAAATGTGTTAAACATTTTATTGAAATTAACGATATACATGAGCAAGTTAACAAAGAATTAACTAATTTTTGCTAACTTTTGTTAACGGTCGTGGGCATGACGCACGCGAGCGCGCCTCCAGGACGGAGCTTCGGAACATGAACATCACGCGGGAAGACATCGAGCAGCTGGTGCGAGAGCCGGTCGCTGCCGTTCGTCAGCGCATTTGCAGCAAAATCAGCGAGGGCTACGCCGCCGGGGAGTTTTCGGAAAACGAAACGAAATTGGCCAACGAGATTTTCCGCCTGTTGCTGAAGGATGCCGAAACCAAAGTGCGGCAGGTGATGGCGGATAATTTGAAGCACTGCGCACACGTTCCGCACGATATTATCTGGGCCCTGTCGCACGATATTAACGATGTCGCCGTGCCCATTTTGCAATATTCCATGGTGCTGACGGAAGACGATTTGGTGGCCATTGTGCGCGCCACGCGGGAACATCCCAAGCTGCGCGCCATCGCCCGGCGCGAGTCGATCTCGAAACAGCTCTCGCACGCGCTGGTCGAAACCAAGGACTATGAGATCACCCGCGAGCTGATTGCGAACAAAGGCGCCTCCCTCAGCGAAGCCACCATGGAGCTGGTGCTCAGCGAGTTCGCGAGCGAGCATTCCGTGCTCGAGGAACTGGTGCTGCGAGGCGGCCTGCCTTACGATTTTGCCGAGCGTCTGTTTGCCACCGTGTCGGATGCGCTCAAGAAGCAGCTCAGCAGCAAATACCGCATGAACAAGCAGGTGATCGAGGAGACCAGCACCAGCGCGCGCGAGACGGCGGTGCTGCAATTCATCTCTCCGTGGATGAGCCAGCACGACATCAACCAGCTGGTCGATGAAATGCACGCCAACAAGCGGCTGACGGATTCGGTCATCATCCGCTCGCTCTGTATCGGCGATTTACGCTTTTTCGAGACCGCCATCGCCAAACGGGTCGGCGTGCCGGTGAGCAATGCCCGCATATTGGTGATCGACCCCGGCCCGCTGGGCTTCAAAGCGCTTTACGATTCCTCCGGTCTTTCCCCCACGTTTTACGAGGCAATCCGTGTCATGCTGCGCATCGCGCTCGAGGAAACGCAATACGGGAACTACCGCACGCATGATTTCGGTGCACGAATGCTGGACAGAATCCGCAGTGAAGGGTATGATAAGTCTGTCGAAAACATGGAAACCCTGCTTCAACTGATAGGACACGCGCTGCATGAGTCCAAGCTCCACTAGCCCTTTGTTGAGCCAAGACGCTGGCATCCTCTCCGCGACGGATGTGGAGCGCCTGCTGCGCGACGACTCGCCCGATTCGCGTAGCGCCGTTCTTGAAAAAATCTCCGCCAACTACAATGCCGAGCATTTCAAAACGCGCGAGCGCGAGGTGGCCGAGCAGGTGTTCCGCCTGCTGATGAAGGATATGTCCCTCAAAGTGCGCGAAGTGCTGGCCGAACGGCTGAAGGACAACATCAACGTCCCGCGCGACATTGTCCTCCACCTCGCTTCGGACGTGGAGGCGGTCGCCCGCCCCGTCCTGATCCATAGCAAAGTCCTAAGCGATGCCGATCTGGTCAGCATTGTCGAGCAAAGCAAGGAAGTGGGCAAACTCATTGCCATCAGCCAGCGCGAAACCGTTTCCGCCCGCGTCAGCGACGCTTTGATCGAGACCCGCTACTCGCAGGTGATGACTTCCCTGCTCACCAACCAGGGCGCCATTATCAGCGACCGCTCGCTCGAGCGCATCGCCGAAGATTTCCGCGACGATACTGGCGTCATCACCGCCCTGTCGAAAAAATCCGGCCTGCCCCTCACTGTGGTCGAGCGTATCATCAGCCAGACCAGCACCGCCGTGGCCGAAGATCTGCGCGCCCGCTACCGGCTTGATGAAGAGGAGGTGAAAAAAGACACCGCCTACACCCGTGAAGATTTCATGGTGCGCCTGCTTTCGCCGGAAATCTCGCAGGAAGAAATCGAAGCCCTGGTCACGCAAATGGCGCAGGAAGAACGCCTCACCCCGTCCATCGTCATGACCTCGCTCTGCCGTGGCCAAACCCTGTTCTTCGGTGTCGCCCTGGCGCATTTCTCGGGCATCTCGACCACCAACGCCCTACGGCTGATTGCCGATCGTGGCGCCCATGGGTTCAATGGCCTCTACCTGAAATCCGGCCTGCCCGAGAGCATGATCGACGCGGTGCGCCTCGTTTTGCGTGCCGTGCAGGATCTGGAGGGCGACTCCGCCATCCCAGGCTCCGCGCTCTATGCCAACCGTCTGGCCGAACGCGTCGTACTCACCGCAGGCGAACAACCCATCGAGTATCTCCCCTATTTCATTGCCCTCATTCGCCAAACCACCCCCCGCGCCGCCTAGAAGCGGGGATCAACCGGAGAGGTTCCGTGTCGCGTATTGCCTGTCTTGCGGATAAAACGGAAAAGGCCCAAGCCGCCTATAAAACCCTCGCGGCGCACCACCATTTTATTGATATTGCGGGCAAGCGCACCAAGCCGGATGTGATCGTGGCGCTGGGGGGCGACGGCTTTATGCTGCAGGTGCTGCATCGCTATATGCACCGCAACATTCCGGTGTATGGCATGAATTGCGGCACGGTCGGCTTCCTGATGAACCGCTTCCACGACGACGACCTAGCCGAGCGCATCGCCCGTGCCCGCAAGTCCACCCTGCACCCGCTCATGATGTATGCCCGCACGGCCGACGGTAAAGAACGGCAGGAGCTGGCCATCAACGAAGTCTCCCTCTTCCGCGAAAGCCGCCAGGCCGCGCACTTGCGTGTCTCGATCGACCATGTCGTGCGCGTGAACGAGCTGGTGGCCGACGGCATTCTGGTCGCAACCCCAGCAGGCTCCACCGCCTATAATTTTTCCGCTGGTGGGCCGATCATTCCGCTGAATGGCGACCTGCTATCGCTCACCCCCATTGCGCCGTTCCGGCCGCGTCGGTGGCGGGGGGCGTTGCTCAACCACCAATCCAGCATCACGTTCGAAGTGTTGGATCCAGAAAAGCGCCCGGTCAGCGCCGTCGCCGATTTCACCGAAATCCGCGATGTGGTCAGCGTCTCCGTGTTCGAAGACCGCACCACCACCCTTTCGCTCCTCTTCGACCCCGAACATAATCTCGAAGAACGCATCACCAGCGAGCAATTTTCGTTCTAGGTTCAATCACCATTTAGGAAGATGAAGGAGCGAAAATGGCGGATTTCGAGAACCGTACCGCAAGTGTACATTCAGGTACATGCGGAACGGAAGCGCAGAAATACGCCATTTGCAGCCCTTCAGGGCCTAAATGGTGATTGAACCTAGGTTCTACCCCCTCACCCCACCGACAGCGCGCTGCGAATCAGGCGAACGAGGCGGATGCGCCGAGGGTCGGCGAGCAGGATTTCCGCTTTAAGCCCAGGGCGCAAATGCACCATTTCGCCACGCGCCGGCACCCGGCCCAGCTGGCTGAAAATCAGCCCCGCCAGCGTGTCGATATCCTCGGCAAGCGCGCCTTCCACCAGTGGCTCGCCAAACGCATGCTGCAAGGTCTCGAGCGGAATGCGCGCATCCGCCTCGACCATGTGATCGCCGATCCAGCGCATGCCGGGGTTGGCATCGTGGCCGTCATGCTCGTCCTGGATTTCGCCGACCAGCTCCTCGAACAAATCCTCCATCGTGACCAGCCCATCGGTACCGCCAAACTCATCCACCACAATGGCGATATGGCAGCCGGAAACGCGCATCTTCAGCAGCAGATCGACAATGCGCATGCTGGGCGGCACGAACAGAATCTCGCGCAGCACGCGGGCGATCTCGAACGGCGTATCGCTGGCCAGATGCGGGAACAGATCCTTCACGTGAATAAACCCGTCGATCGCATCCAGCGAACCATGAAACACCGGAATGCGCGTATGGCCAATGGTGATCACATGCTGCTTGAGATCGGCGAGCGATGCCTCGCGCTCCACCGCCATAATATCACTGCGCGGCACCATCACGTCGGCCACGGTCAGCTCACCGAAATGGATGAGATTCTTCAGCAGGGATTTTTCTTCGTCGCTAATATCCGCCGCTTCGGCGCTGTTTTCCTCGAGCGCCTCCTCGATCAGTTCCTTCAGCGAGCCTTCGCTGCGAAAGCCCATCTTCTCGCGGAACCAGCGGATCGCCAGGCTCATGCGCGAGGGCGCTTCATAGGCCGTGGCAGGTTTACTCTCAGGCTCGGAGGCGGCAAAGTTCATGCGCAGAACCTAACCCATTTCATACGGGTTCGCAATACCCATA
>CAZUOS010000105.1:0-5480 GCA_964621415.1 uncultured Azospirillum sp. | reverse complement strand
TCGCCAGCAAGGGAAGTTGATTGAGCTGTTTGTGACCGGATCGACGGCACGGTACGACCAAGAGGCCCCCCTTACAGCTGCGCTTAAACGGGTACTGCGCGGCCCAAGCGTATCCAGCTTGCGCCGAGCAGCGCGGCGAGGAGGGAACCCACCATCACCCCTAGCGTGACGAGCTGGCGTTCGGCGTTGGTGGCGAAGGCCAGGTCGCCGATGAAGAGGCTCATGGTGAAGCCGATGCCCGCCACCAGCCCCAGGCCGATGAGCGTGCGCAAGGGGAGTTCCTTCGGCACCCCACCCATGAAAAGGGCGGCGCAGCCGATGCTGGCGAGGGTGATACCGAGCGGTTTACCCACCACCAGCGCGATGGCGATGGCGAGTGTCAGCGGGTGTTGCGCGGCCCCCTCGGGCAGAGAATCGAGGGACACGCCCGCACTGAGAAAGGCAAACACCGGCAGCACGCCGAACGCCACGTAAGGGTGCAGGCCGTGTAGCAGGCGCACCAGCACGGGCGAGCCATCGCGCCGATGGGTGGGGATGCAAAGCGCTGTAAGCACGCCCGCCAGCGTGGGGTGAATCCCAGCGCGAGCGATGAGCCACCAAAGCAGCGCCCCGGCCACTAGATAGGGCCAGATGCGCGCCACGCGCAGGCGGTTCAGCCCCACTAGCACGAGCAGTGCAGGAGCGCAGGCCAGCAGCGACAGCAGCGTTGGGGCATGGCCATAAAACAGGGTGATGATGAGAATGGCAGCCAGATCGTCGTAAATCGCCAGGGCGAGCAGAAACATCAGTGCCGCGCGCGGCACACGAGACCCCAGCAGGCGCAACACGCTGACGGCAAAGGCGATGTCGGTGGCGGTGGGAATTGCCCAGCCAGCCTGATATTCCGGCGTGTGCTGGGTGATGGCAAGAAACAGCAGCGCCGGGGCTGCCACTCCCCCAATCGCGGCCGCGAGCGGGAGCAGGGCCTGCGCCGCGGTGCGGAGCAGGCCATCCTGCATTTCGTGTTTTAATTCAAGGCCAACGGTGAGGAAAAACAGCGTCATGCCGCCATCCATCACCAGCGTTTCGAGGCTGAGGCCCGGCAGCAGCGTGCGATGCCCAAGCGTGTGATAGGCTGCCGCCCAAGGCGAGTTCGCCACGCCGAGAGCCAGCAGCGTGACCGCCAGCATCAGGTAGCCGGCGGCAGATTCTGTCGCCAAAAATGCACGGGCAACGTGGAGTGGAGCATGAAACCAGCGCATGGGCTTACTCGATAAAAATCTCGACCCGGCGATTTTTCGGTTCCTTCACGCCATCGGCGGTGGGGACGGCGGGATCGGTCTCACCAAAAGCGAAATATTGCATGAGTTTTTCGCCAACGCCCGCGGCTTTAAGCGCGGCATAGACCATTTTCGCCCGCTGCTCGGAAAGTGTCAGGTTATAGCGCGCGCTGCCCGAACGGTCGGTATGGCCATTGATGACGATGCTGACATTCCCCGCCGTCTGCACATACTGCACCAGCTGCGCGAGCGCCGCCTTTGCCGAATCGCCGAGCTTCGCGCTGTTCAGCGGGAAGTAGAGAATGGTCGAAGTGCTCTCGGTCGGCGCGGCGATGGCGTTATTCTCGGTATGCACCTCCGAAAGCTGGGTGAGCAGCGCGAAGAAATGGTCGCGCGCTTCCTCGATTGCCGCCGCGTTCCATTGATTATGCTGCAGCTCCAGCCAGCGGTCATAGGCGATGACGGCTTCGGCGGCTTTCTCCGGCTGGGTGCTACGATTATTGCCGATGGCGGCGACGAGCTTCGTGCGCGCATCCGCAAACTCGGGCAGCAGCGGCGCGGGCAGATCCCACTGTGCGGGGTCCTCCGGCTCGATGGCGCGGCCATAGGCGGCCATCAGGCCCTTATCGGCAAAATATTTCGAGGTCCACCAATCATACGCCGCCTCTTTCTCCGCCGCATAGTCGCGATAGCCATGGGCGAGGGCCACCTGGTAATCGTCGCCCGTCGGGGTGATGGTTTTTAGCTCCGAGAGCGAGCGGGTGGAATCGCACGCCGTGAGCAGACAAAGCGCGAGGAGCGCTGCGAGGGAGCGTTTGAGCATTGCCGAACCTGTGATGTTTTTATACCCATCGTGGAACGCGTCCCTGCCGTATTCGCGCACGCGGAGCGGTTGAAGATAAGGCGTCATCCCGGGCTTGTCCCGGGATCTCCCGACATGGCTTGAGCCTAAAAACGGTTGTTTTTTGCTCTGCCTGTTTCAGGAGATCCCGGGACAAGCCCGGGATGACGCTCCACCTTCGTACGCCCCGCGTGCGCGAACGCTTTACGGGCCATCCCATCGTCTGGGGTCTTGTTTTTTACACCTCTAGCGCACCCCGCTTCCCACTTCAACCGGATAAAACACTTGCACCCACCGCCATCATCGCCTAATAGCGCCGCCGAATCACAACCTAGGAGTAACGCATGGCTCTCGAGCGCACCTTATCCATCCTCAAGCCCGACGCGACGGAACGTAACCTCACCGGCGCAATCAACGCGATGTTCGAGGGCGCAGGCTTTCGCATTGTCGCACAAAAACGCGTGCGCCTCAGCCGCGAGCAGGCCGAGCAGTTCTATATCGTGCACAAAGAGCGCCCCTTCTATGGCGAGCTGGTGGACTATATGATCAGCGGCCCGGTGGTCGTACAAGTGCTCGAGCGCGAGGACGCCGTCCTCAAAAACCGCGAGCTGATGGGCGCTACCAACCCGGCGAACGCCGCCGAAGGCACCATCCGCAAGCAATTCGCGGAATCCATCGAGCGCAACTCGGTGCATGGGTCGGACTCGGCCGAGAACGCTGCGGTTGAAATCGCGTTCTTCTTCAGCGGCTGCGAGATTGCTGCCTAAACGCGCGGATTGCCGCACGTGAATACCCAGCGGCGCTGGCGAAAGCCAGCGCCGCTGCTGTATAAAGCGCCAGTATTCCGCCGAGGCGGGAAAAACCTACGTAGGGCGGCTGGCCACCACACTCTGGCATCAACACGCGATGCGCGGCGAAACCGCAGGCATGATTCTCGCCCGGTGTGCCATAGGCTTCTGCCGCCAGCAGCAAGGTAATCGCCAGCATTTGTAGTGCGGTCTTCCATTTGCCGCTTTTACTGACGGGCAGCGGAATCGCCCGCGCCGCCAAAAACTCGCGCAGGCCCGAGATATAAAGCTCGCGCAGCAGCATCACCATCACCGGCAGGAACAGCGGCATGTGCACAAAAAAGCTGTTGGGCGGGCCTGGAACTTCCCCTCGAATCCAGCCATGTAGGCTTCCTTCCGCAATCATGATTTCCGGTGGCCCAACATACGCCACCCCCTCTGGCACGATCAGCAGATACACCAGCAACAACGCGACGAGCAGCTTATCGGCGACGGGATCGAGCAGCGCGCCGATGGGCGATACCACGTTCCAGCGCCGGGCGAGATAGCCATCAAAAAAATCGGTGATACTGGCGGCGATAAAAATCCACAGCAGTGCCGCTTTCTGCGCTGGCAAGCATAACATCAGCCCCAGGCACAGCGGCACCGCCGCCACCCGCGCGAAGGTGAGGAGATTGGGAATATGGCGTTTCATGGGGCAAGCATATCGAGCGATTCAGCGCTTGTCACGGGGTTTGGTAAGCTGCCCCCCGACGCAGAAGGCGCCGAAGAAGGATCGTCATCCCGGGCTTGTCCCGGGATCTCCCGACATGGCTTGAGCCTGAAACACCATCGTTTCAAGTTCAGGCAAGCTTCAGGAGATCCCGGGACAAGCCCGGGATGACGATCCTTCTTCGGCGTTTTCGATGTGCACTCACTCCCCCCTCGACTCGCCGCGAAAATCGCTCTATAACGTTCGCATGATCGGAAAACTCACAGGCCAGGTGGATGAAGTTGCCGAGGATCACGTGATCCTCGATGTCGGCGGTGTGGGCTATCTCGTGTTCGCGAGCGCGCGTACGCTTTCCGCATGCCCCGAGCGCGGCGGCGCGATAAGCCTGCTCATCGAAACCCATGTGCGCGAGGATCATTTCCACCTTTATGGCTTCGCGACCGCTGCCGAGCGTCAATGGTTCCGCACCCTCACCACCGTGCAGGGGGTGGGCGTGAAAATGGCAATGGCGATTTTGGGTGCACTCGCGCCCGAGCAGATTCTCACCGCCATCGCCGCGCAGGATAAAAAGGCGCTGACGGTAGTCTCAGGCGTTGGGCCAAAGCTCGCGGAACGCATTGTGACCGAGCTGAAATCGCACGCAGTGAAATTGGGTGCAGCGGGCTTTTCTGTTGCGGCGCAGCATGCAGGAAATGCTGCAAGCCATGCTGCAGCAAAACCCGCCGCAAAAACCACCCCGAGCCTGATCGAGGATGCGCTCTCCGCCCTCGTGCATCTTGGCTATGGCCGCTCCGAAGCCTTCAGCGTGCTGATGCGCCTGCAGCAGGAGACGCCCGACGCGAAGCTCGACCAGTTGATTCGTGAGGGTCTCAGGGAGCTAGCGGCGTGAAACCCAGCTCCTCCGCAGTCACAGCTGAACGTACCGACGCTGACGCCGTCGAGCACACGATCCGCCCACAAATGCTCGCGGATTTTACCGGCCAGCCGCAGGTGGTCGAGAATCTCGAAGTGTTCATCAAAGCCGCACGCATGCGCGGCGAAGCGCTCGACCATGTGCTACTCTATGGCCCGCCGGGGCTTGGCAAAACCACGCTCGCGAATATCGTCAGCAAGGAAATGGGCGTGAATTTTCGCAGCACCTCTGGCCCGCTGCTCACCAAAGCGGGCGACCTTGCGGCCATCCTCACCAATCTACAAGCGAACGACGTGCTGTTCATCGACGAAATCCACCGGCTGAATGCGGCGGTCGAGGAAGTGCTCTATCCGGCGATGGAGGATTTCAAGCTCGACCTCATCATCGGCGAAGGCCCCTCGGCGCGCACGGTGCGGATTGATCTACCGCCCTTCACCCTGGTGGGGGCGACGACGCGCATCGGCCTGCTCACCGGCCCATTGCGCGACCGTTTCGGCATCCCCTTGAAGCTCAATTTTTACGACGTGGCCGAGCTGAAACGCGTCCTCACCCGCGCCGCGGCGCTGCTGAAAGTCGGCATCTCCCCCGAAGGCGCAGGCGAGATTGCGGCGCGCGCGCGCGGCACGCCGCGCATCGCCGTGCGGCTGCTGCGACGTGTGCGCGATTTTGCGCATGCGAGCGGCAAGGATGTGATCGATGCGAGCCTTGCCGATCGCACGCTCAAACGCCTCGAGGTTGACTCGCTGGGGCTCGATGCGTCCGACCATCGCTATTTGCACTTCATCGCCGAGCATTATGACGGCGGCCCCGTCGGCGTCGAGACCATTGCGGCCGCGCTTTCCGAAGCGCGCGACACGATTGAGGAAACCATCGAGCCGTATCTGCTGCAACTTGGCTTCCTTCAGCGCACCCCGCGCGGACGGGTGATGACGGCGACAGCATTTCGCCATTTGGGCTTGGCCGTCCC
>CAZUOS010000104.1:1810-5504 GCA_964621415.1 uncultured Azospirillum sp. | reverse complement strand
CTACTTTCCAATGCAAAACCGCGAGAAAACGAGGCCCAATACATCATCGGTCCAGATTTTACCAGTGATTTTGCCGATAGCCTGGGCGGCGTGGCGCAATTCCTCGCAAGCAAGCTCCAGTGGGGCATGCGGGTTGAAACGCGTAAGCGATTGAAGGGCAAGGGCAAGCGCCTCGCGGTGGCGGGCGCGGGTGATGAGCGGACTGGCGACGGATTCCATGCGCCGGGCCATTTCTGTTTGCAGCCGATCAAGGAAGAGTTCCATTCCATCGCCCCTTTGAGTGGAAACAGCGAGGGCCGGAAAGGGCAGGGAGGGCAGGGGGGCGAGGTCGGATTTGGTGGCAAGAACGAGGGTGGATGGGGCGGCCGTAGCCGTGGCCTGTGCTTCCAGCTCAGCCTTGATAGCCTCCGATTCTTCCGCAATCGTAACAATGTCGCACAGACGCAGGGTGAGGTCGGCATGCTGAGCGCGGTGACGGGCGCGGCGGATGCCTTCGGACTCGATCTCGCCTGCCGTTTCGCGGATGCCCGCCGTATCGACGAGTGTCACCGCGTATCCGCCAATTTCCATCGAGACTTCAATGAGATCGCGGGTGGTGCCGGCCTCGGCCGAGACAATGGCCGCGTCGCGCTTCGCCAAGGCATTGAGAAGGCTTGACTTTCCGGCGTTCGGCGGGCCGATGAGGACGATTTCCAGCCCCTCGCGGATTTTTTCGCCGATGCCACCATCCGCAAGCAAGCTGGCAAGCTCCTGGCATAGCTGCGAAATACGTGATTCCGCTTCGTCTAACACCTCTGCGGGGATGTCTTCGTCGGGGAAGTCGATATAGGCTTCCATCAGGGCGAGGGGCTCGAGGATCGCGTCGCGCAAGGCGGCGAGGCGGGCGGAATGCTCGCCGCCCAACTGGCGCAGGGCCTGCGCATGCTGCGAGTGGGTCTCGGCGTCGATGAGGTCGGCGAGGCCTTCCGCCTCGGCGAGATCGAGCTTATCATGCAAAAAGGCGCGGCGGGCGAACTCGCCCGGTTCGGCAAGGCGGAGGCCGGGGATTTGCCCAAGCGCTTCAAGCAGCAAGCGGGCGACGGCGCGGCTGCCATGCGTGTGCAGCTCGAGCACATCCTCGCCCGTGAAGGAGTGCGGCGCGGGAAAGTAAAGTGCCAGGGCTTGATCGATGAGGCCTCCCGCGGGCCCGCGCAGCGTGACGAGCGTGGCCACACGCGGGGCGAGGGGGCGAGTGATGCCGAGGGCTTGAGCGGCACCGAGCACCGCCGGCCCGCTGAGGCGAAACACCGCAACCCCGGCGCGGCCGGGGGCAGAGGCAAGGGCGTAAATGGTGGCGGCAGGCGGCATCCGGCCAATGTAGCCGCTGCTGGGCTTGAAAACAATGGTCTTTCCGATTTGGAGAGACGATCAAACCCACTGCCGAAAGCAGTGGGTGTGCGCCGCGAAGCGAGTCGGAAACACTAACGTTTGCTCAAGAGCAGGAAATGCGTTAAGATTAACAAAGCGGCTTCCGCCAACAAGATACAAGAAAAACATATGAAAAAGAACGGGTTTTCGCTGGTCGAGCTTTCGATTGTTTTGGTGATTCTGGGGCTTCTGGCGGGCGGCGTGCTCTCGGGCCAATCCTTGATCCGGGCGGCGGAATTGCGCTCTGTCACCACGGAGTTCGAGCGCTATTCGGCCGCCATCTACAGTTTCCAAGACAAATATTTTGCCTTGCCGGGCGACATGAACAACGCAACCAATTTTTGGGGACGCGCCGAAGCCGTAGCCGATTGCGTGAGCAATGCCAGCGTTGCGGTTTCGACGAATGGAAAAGGCACCTGCGACGGGAATGGCGACGGGCAGGTGACGCCCGCTACAGGCGGCGGCACGTATGGCGAGCCGTTCGGCTTCTGGAAACAGCTTGCCAATGCGGGGCTGATTGAGGGGGCGTATAACGGTAAGGCCGGGCCGGGCGGTAGGTTTGACGCCCAGCCGGGAACCAACTCGCCCAAAAGCAGAGTCAGCAATGCGGCGTGGGAGTCACGTTGGTTAAGTGATGCAACCTCAGCCGATTATTCCGGGGATGACGCGGTGTATGCCATGCATTACGGCAATATTTTCCTGATTGGCGCAAAGGCCAAAGACAGTGGCCCGGCGGGGCCCATCTTCAAGCCGGAAGAAGCCTGGAATATCGACACCAAGATCGACGATGGCAAGCCTGCCCAGGGGCACTTGATTGCGCGCTGGTGGAACGATGCCTGTGCGCGGGCGGACGATGGCAAGTCCGCCAAGGACGACCTGATCGCTAGCTACAACCTTAGCGATAGCACGCTGCAATGCGCGTTGATCTTCCGCTGGGGATCGTGAAGCTTAACCCTTTCTTAAGCGTTTCCGGCTATGCTGCTATCGTCTTTCCGAATGATCTTGATTCGGAAAGACGATCAAACGCACTGCCGAAAGCAGTGAGTTTGCGCCGCGAAGCGAGCGAACCTAATATAGGGTGAACCCTTGAGGAAATGCCTGTGCCTGAGCCTTCGAATCTAGAGCCTGTCGCGCCATCAACCGATGCGCCGTCGGCGCCTGCTGAAATGTCGCCGGTTGGCGAGGTCCAGCAGATGGTGGCGAAAGGGCAGGCGGCTTGGAACAACAATGCAAGGGATTGGGCGAGGGATGCTGCGGATCGTACAGGGATGCCGAAAGAGGCACAGGAAGCGCTGCAAGAAGGCTTAGAGGATGCCCCGAAAAATCTGCTGCTGAGGGGAGTGGAATCCCTCGTCTATAGTATTGCTTCGCGGGCAGGGCTTGGCTTAGAGCTTGTCAAAGGGGGCTGGGCGTATATCTCTTCGGAGGATTCTGTCGCGGTGAACGGACAAGAATCAGCGTCGGCGCAGGATGCGATTAACGCATGTAACCAACAGGGGAAAGTGGCCAAAGCTGCGGTAGTCACCGCCTCGGCATTCTTAGGCGGGCCAGTAGGTGGACTCGCCGGATGGGCTGGGGGAGACCTCGTCGCGGACTATGTGACTGGGAGATGCATTAGCAATATCCCGCCAGAGGTGCTGGCGTCGGCCAATGAGGCGGTGGGGGGGAATGCGAATCAGCTTGCCTGCACGGCGGTGGATGCGCCGGATGGCGCGTGTGTGCCGAAAGCCAACGCGCCGACGCCGCAGCGCGCGGGTGGGCGATAGATTCCCCCGCTAAAGCGCCCAATCCTGCGGCTTTAGCACCACCAGCAGCACGATGCCGATGAAGATCACCGTCACCACCTCGTTGATGATTTTATAGAAGCGCGGGCTGTGGGTGTTCCGATCCTGCGCAAAACGGCGGCGGCAGCGCGAGAAATAGCCGTGCAGCGCCGACATGGCGAGCACCAGCGCCAGCTTCACATGCAGCCAGGGCGCGGGGTTGGTGGTGAAATACTCTGCCTCGATCGCCATCCAGAGGCCGAACGTCCAGGTCGCGAGCATCGCCGGGTTGATGATGATGCGCAACAGCCGACGCTCCATCACCTTGAACAGGGCGTTTTGCGTCTCGTGCTTGGCGATGCCCGCATGATACGCATAAAGCCGTGGCAGATAGAACATGCCCGCCATCCAGGCAGTCATGCTGATAATATGGAGCGCTTTGAGCAGGGCATAATATTGCATAGCCGCATGCCTATGCCGAAACCTCGACGCAACGCCAGCAGAAGCTGCAGGTTTTGCACAAT
>CAZUOS010000104.1:0-1710 GCA_964621415.1 uncultured Azospirillum sp. | reverse complement strand
TGCTTTCAACTGGCAAAACATGCGCCCAAGCCCTACATACACCTCATGGTTCCACTCCCCACCATTCGCCGCCTGCCACCGACGCTGATTAATCAGATCGCCGCCGGAGAGGTAATCGAGCGCCCCGCTTCCGTGGTGAAGGAGCTGGTGGAAAACGCGCTCGACGCCGGGGCGAGCGACATCGACCTCGCGCTCGAGGCGGGCGGGGTCAGCCTCATCCGCGTGCGCGACAATGGCCGCGGCATGACGCGCGAACAATTGCCCCTCGCTATCGAGCGCCACGCGACGAGCAAACTGCCCGACGACGACCTGCTCGCCATCCACTTCATGGGCTTTCGCGGTGAGGCGCTGCCCTCGATCGGCTCCATCGCGCGGCTCGCCATCACCAGTTGCGCGCGTGGCAGCAACGACGCCTACACCATCCGTGTCGAAGGCGGGGTGGCGAGTGCGCCCGAGCCTGCCGCCCTCCGCGAGGGGACGCTCATCGAGGTGCGGGATTTATTTTATGCCGTACCGGCGCGGCTGAAGTTTTTAAAATCCGCCCGCAGTGAAATCAATGCCGTGGTGGATGTGATCGAGCGCCTCGCCATGGCCTATCCCGAGGTGCGGTTTCGCGTCAGCCATGACGGGCGGACCTTGCGCGATTTCCCGGCCCTGACGCAGGACTGGGTGAGCGCCGCCCCCACCCGGCTCGAGAAGATTCTGGGCGCAGGCTTTGCCGCCAACACGGCGCTGGTCGATGCCACGCGCGAGGGCATTCGGGTGAGTGGGTTTGCGGGCCTGCCGACCTTCAACCGCAGCACTTCGGGGGCGCAATATCTGTTCGTGAACCGCAGGCCCGTGCGCGACCGGCTACTGCTCGGGGTGATCCGCGCCGCGTATCAGGATTACCTCGCGCGTGATCGCCACCCCGTCGCCGTGCTGTTTCTCGACGTGCCGTGCGAGCAGGTGGATGTAAACGTGCACCCCGCCAAGGCCGAAGTGCGCTTCCGCGATAGCCAGCTGGTGCGCGGCCTCATTCTCGGCGCACTCCGCGCCGCCATCGGCACCACCGCGCAGCGGGCCAGCACCACCGTGGCGGGGGAGGCGTTGGCGGCCTTGCGGCCGGAGGGGTTCGTGACTCGTGATTCGGGGTTCGTGCCGGATAACCCCTATGCTCAGCCCATTGCCGGTTTCGCAGCGCCGAGCGCCTCATTGTGGGGAAGGGACTATTTACCACCGCAGCATCGCCAAGCGTATCACGTGGCTTCGCAGGCTCCCACGAATCCCGAGCCACGAACCACGAACCACGAGTTCCCCCTCGGCGCCGCCGTCGCCCAGCTGCACCACACCTACATTGTGGCGGAAACGAAGGATGGGCTGGTGATTGTCGACCAGCACGCGGCGCATGAGCGGATCATGTATGAGAAGTTCAAAGCCTCGCTCACGAGCAGTGGCGTCGCGCGGCAGATGCTCCTGCTGCCCGAAGTGGTGGAGCTGACCGATGCCGAAGCCCATCGGCTGATGGCGCGCGCTGAGGAATGGGCGGCGCTCGGCCTGGTCATGGAGCAATTTGGCGATGCCACCATTCTGGTGCGCGAGGTACCGGCCTTGCTGGGCGATGCCGACGTGGCAGGGCTGGTGCGCGACCTGGCGGAAGACCTCAGTCTCTACGAAGACGGCATCGCGCTTGCCGATAGGCTCGAAGCCATTCTCTCCACCATGGCCTGC
>CAZUOS010000103.1:0-5518 GCA_964621415.1 uncultured Azospirillum sp. | reverse complement strand
ACAACATTCCTATCACGCTGTCGCTGAGTACCACGAATACTCGCCGCCGCGTGAACGGACACCTCATCAACAACGACGAACTCCCACGGGTGTTGCGCCGTGCGACTTGCTACACGGATGCGGCCTCATACGGCAGCTTCCTGCGGCAGATTGAGAAGGCCTCTCTGCGAGTGCATGACGCCATTGCCAATGGTGTGCCGATCAAGATCTGGCTGCCTGCACGTGCTGGTTACCATCAGGACGTGACGATGAAACACCCGAAGATCCAGTTCATCACGGAAGGTGGAAAATACTTCCTGTGGATCGACAAGGAAAAGACTCGTCGCGTGCCGCTCCGCCGGTTTGTCGGTTTGCTGGACAAGCTCAAGAAGCTGAACAGTCAAACCAACAACGGTTACGTTCATGACGATTCTGGTTTCAATTACCGCAACACCGACTGGTGCAAGTGGAAGCTGAAGCGGATCATCCGTGAACACGCAGTCGACGACAAGGACGTTCCTCTCGTCACCGAGGCAGAGCTTGAGCCTCTGGTCGAATTGTTGCTCGAAGCACGCACTGAAGCCGAGAAGAAGTCGGCTCAGCTGTTGGCCTCTGTCGTCAAGGAAACTGGCGCACAGGAGATCAACTACAAAGGCCTCACCGCCTATGAAATCACCGGTAACAGCGGTCAGCGTTATCGTGTTGAGAAAGAAGGCCAGTTCCGTGTCTGGAAGGCCGGCACCGATCAGTATGTCTGCATCGTCGATGGTCGTGGTGAAATGGGTGTCGGATACGACGCTCTGGTCGCCCGTCTGTTGGCCTTGAGGAACGATACGTTCGTTGTTGATCGCATTGGTACTCTTCGTGAGCACGTTCGCGAAGGTGCCCAAGCTGCACAAGCTGCACAAGCTGCACAAGCTGCCACACGATGATGAAATACGCCCTCAAAGTAGAAGGGCCGCTTACGGCCGCTGACTTGGGAGATTCGCTTCACGCGGCTCTCAAGTTGGCGGTCAGTACGTGTCTTGGCGCAGACGAAGAGGAAGGTGGATTTATCGTTCGCAAGGATGATGAATACCAGTTCCATCGTATCACCAATTCACATACCGGCACTCCTACTGCTGTCGGCTTGTATGAGCCTGAGCGTCAGGAATATGGAGACAAGGTCATCGGTTCTTACAGTCAAGGCTTCAAGAACTATGGCAGCTTCCATACACATCCGACGAATTTTCCGGCACGTCCGAGCTTTACCGATCTTACCCGGCTGTTCAACGGACAGCCCGTCAACTTCATCTGGTCGCCTTCACTGCGCGAGCTGAAGAAGTACACTTTCCTAGGCGCCAATGACCATTACACGCTTTGGCGGGTAAATGAGATCGACCTTACTGGTCTCGTTGAATAATCTATCTTGTTTTGTTTGAATGAATACTGAAACTGAAGTCGCAAGTCGCATCAAGAACGTCGCTATTGCAGGTGCCGGTGGTATCGGCGCCTATCTCGCAGGTTTCCTGTATGATCTCGGAGTCAATCGTGCTCAGTTCCCTTTCGCCAAGTGGAAGTGGACTTTGTTCGATGACGACACTGTAGACCACACCAACCTGCTGCATCAGAATTTCACCGAGGACGACATCGGCCGCCCGAAGGCTGAAATCGTGTCGGAACGCACTGCCCGTGTCATCAAGCCGGAACTCCGGTTCATGACGGCAGCGGACTTTCCGAACTACGACGTCGTGTTCTCATGTGTCGACAGTATGACGTTCCGCAGGGAACTCTACAACTACGGCTTCAGCCACCCTGAACTTTACTGGGTGGATGGTCGCTGCAGTAGCCGCAACATCGGCCTCTTCAATTCGAAGGTCGGAGAAAAGGTACTACGAAAGAGTCTGTCTGACTCCGACGAGCGCCGAGGCTGTCTGCTTGCTGTGGACAAGGAAAAGAAGGTCTCGCATATCACGCCTGTCATTGTGGCGAGCATGATGGCGCAGACTTTCCTGAACCATATCCGTGGCGTCGATACTACAGACCAGATCATGCTGGTCGTCTGATGGTGTGCAAATAGTGGCCTAGCAATTTTAAGCTTTCCCCGGTTTCGACCGGGGTAGTCCAATAGTAAGTGAAGAAATCAATAACTCAAAAAAACTCATATGGCTGTAATCGCACCTAGTCGCTCATTTGACGGCAGCGACCTCTCTACTAACGTCTTCGGCAAGGTAATCAAAGACGGAGTTCGTACCGTGAACTTCCGCGAAGACAAGAACAAAGAAGGCAACTTCTTCTTCATCCTTCCCCCATACAAAGTCGATGCTATGGGGCGCGGCGTCTCATGGAAAGTTGTTTCTATCCGTGACAACTTCGGCATCGACGTCAAGGAAACCTACGCGGTTCCTCAACGTTGCCCCATCGCCTACTTCTCTGGTCGGGTGAAGCAGTTTTTTCCTGACTACGCGAAGGTTGAGCAGGTCCAGCAAGCTGGCCGTACGGTGAAGCGGTATCCACCATTTGGTCGTTTGACGAACAAGGTGCTCTTCAATGTCGGCTACATGCAGGCCCTTCAATTGGGTGCTCATGTTCTCACTCTCCCTCAGTTTGGTGGAGGTGAGCATATTGAAGCGTGGCATCGTCGTCGTATGCCGGATGGTTCGGAGGCACCATTGCTGAATCATCCTGAGGCTGCGATCCCTGTCTTTATTCAATTGAAGAAGGACGCGGTCGGACAACCTTGGGTGGTAACACCTGAGGCTTCCAAGACCTACAAGTTGCCGGCCGAGCTGGCTGACGCCAACTTCCTGTATAACCTCGATGAGGTTGTGCATTACCCGGAGACCGATTATTTGCTGGAGAAGCTGCAAAGCTTTGTTCCTACGGAAATCTTTAACCGCTGCATGCAGGGTTATCAGCTTCCGAACGGCCACATCATCGGTGCCGCAACATCGACTGCCGGAGTCGCAGTACCTTCTGCAACTCCAGTAGCGATGCCGTCGGTTGGAATTCCGTCTGCCAGTATTCCTGGCGCTGGAACGAATCCAACAGCCGGCATGCCTACGACTGTAGCTCAACCTATGCCGATTGTAGGCGGGGCTATTCCAAAGGCAGTCGTTCCGACTATGCCGATTTCGGCACCGGTGGAAGCGCCGGTTCCTCAAATCCCGGCAACGTCCATCAGCAATCCCATGGCGGCTGCTCCGTCCAGTGGTGGGTATTCGATCGAAGAAGCCAGAAAGTTCTTGGCTCAAGGTCGATAAGCGGAGTAACGTAACAAGTTCGTTGAGGGCCCTCAGCGTCTGGGGGCCCTCTTATTACCGCTATGGCATTCAAAGATTTATTGGACCTAACCAAGAAACAATTCCTCAAGAAAAACCCGGATGCAGATGTTGAATTCCGGGCAGCAAGTGAGGAGCCGGCTCCTACCGGATTGATTGTGGATAACCCGCTGTTCGAGTATCTGCTCGACCGCCGGTTTCTGGCTTATGGTCGTTTCGTTCTTGTATATGGAAAGAAGGGCAGCTCGAAGACTTCGTTGTTCCTCGACCTCGCCAAGCTTTACCAACGTGTTGGCGGTGACGTCATCTGGATTGAAACTGAGCACGCTATCGACCTTGACTACGTCAAGAAACAGGGTGTCGATCTCTCGAAGATCGCAGTGATCCACCCTGACTCCCTTGAGCAGGGCCTCGGTATTGCAGAGACTATCATCAGAAATATGCCTAAAGCGTATCCTGATGGTGATACTCCTGTACTCATTGCCTTTGACTCTATCGCTGGTGCCGCTGTCGAATATGAGCTGGACCAATCCAACACGATCTCAGACATCCAACCAGGTATTCATGCTCGGTTGCTGAGCCGGTTCTTCCGTGAGCTTGAGAAGCCTCTTGCCAACGAAAAGGCAGTCTTCCTCATGCTGAATCAGCTGAAGTCCAAAATTGGCGGCATGGGTTATGGTGAGGACGCGCACGACGCCTTGATTGGCGGCGAAGCGCAGTTCTTCCATTCCTCCATCCACCTGAAGATGGCAAAGATCCAGGAAATGACTGCTCCTGGTGGAGAGGACGGCGCCACTCGAAAGATCGGCTCCGTTCACAAGTTGCAGTGCAAGCGCAACAAGCTCGGTCGTGAAGGTAAGCATCAGGAGGTCGAGATTGACCTCTACATCGACGGCGGCATCGACTGGTGGTCTCCGCTCGTTCGTAAGCTGGCCAAGGAATACACTTCACTGGTGACTCGCGCTGGTGCGTATTACAAGTGGAACATTCCAAACACCAGCTACATTGATCCGGAAACAAAGAAGCTTGCCGTGATTGACACGGAGAAGAGTTTCCGTGAGGCTGAGCTGGCGATGGTTATCCGGGCAAGTACTGCGGCCAAGGATGAAATTCGTAAGGTCTTTGGTATCCCCGCTCTTCCAGCTGCCAAGGAAGTAGAGGAAATCGAGTCAACGAGGAAGAAGAAACGCAAGGCAGCATTGAAGACGGATGACCCGGCTCCAATAACCAGAACCGTCTCCCTCGTGGAGGGAGCTTAATTCATTCATGAAAACCAAATACGCTCGTATCTCTGTTCAACGTCAAGGTGATAAGCAAACTGCTGTCGCCCTTCGTAATCGTGGTGGATATTTTGTTCACATCGTTCCCGACGAACATCGGCACCGCAAGCAGAAGCTGATCCTTCGGTTGTCCACTAACGGCAACAACGAAGTTCAGCTCAATGGTCGTCAGATCGCTTCGCTGCGTCGAGTGCTCGAACAAACCGCCGCTTAAGACTATGCCCAAAGCAAAGAAGAAAGCTGCTAAGCGAGCTGCTCCAAAGGCAAAGGCGCCAAAGACAAAGACTCCGAAGAAAACCGGAGCCTCGAAGTCAGTGGTAGCACGCATCAAGGAGGTTGTGGTTCCTCCAGCAAACAAAAGTGATCCTGTCTTGGTAACTCCTCTCCCACAGAAGGAGGTTCGAAATTTTGGCGCCATGCCGTTCGAATCGCAAGCCAGGCTCATCCTTGAAACGTTCCCAGCTGATGCGGCCGAAATCATCGGTACCACGGACAACAGTGGAGCGGGCACCGTCTCCGCCCCGCCCATCGCCAAGTCGTAAGGTTGGTAAAGGAGAAGCAGATACGTCTGCTTCTCCGCCTTGCATTTATTGCGGTGTGGACAATGGAGCTTCAGGAAGTATTGCCATATTGTCGCCTGATGCTTCACCATTCTGGGCGGCGACTCCTGTAAAAAGGTGTCGCAATTACCAGAAGACAGAAAAGCATTTGAACAGGGTAGATGCGGAAGCCTTGTTCGATATTCTACATGACAGGGTTTACGTTCCAGCACAACAGACAGGGATTCGCACCTTGGTTTTGTTGGAACGCCCTTACTGTAACCCGGCTGGGTTTAATGCCTCTATGCTCGCCGCTAGGGCTCTTGAGGCTACCCTTGTCGTGCTGGATTTGCTTCATCTCGAATATCGGTTTGTCGATTCCAAGGAGTGGCAGGCTGTCATGTTGCCAAAAGGCATCATTGGTCGTGACGAGTTAAAGAAAGCCAGTTATGAAGTGGGA
>CAZUOS010000102.1:3494-5522 GCA_964621415.1 uncultured Azospirillum sp. | reverse complement strand
CTTCGGCCCCACATCCAGCCGCACCATGCCCGCCGATTTGCACAGCAGCTTGATGCGCAGCGTCGCGAGCAGATGCTCGAGCTCCACCGGCAACGGCCCGAAACGATCCACCAGCTCGGCGGCGAAGCTCTCAAGCTCCGCCTCGCTGGCGAGCGCGGCCGCCCGGCGATAGAGGCTGAGGCGCAGCGATAAATCCTCGATATAGGTCTCGGGAATCAGCACCGACATACCAAGATTAATCTGCGGCGACCAATCTTCGCTCGCGCCTTCCTCGGGCGCATTGCGCCGACCGCGCCGTTTCATGTCGGCAATCGCTTCCTCGAGCATCGCCTGATACAGCTCGATCCCCACTTCCTTCACATGGCCGGATTGCTCCTCGCCCAGCAGGTTGCCATAGCCGCGAATATCCATATCATGGCTGGCGAGCTGGAACCCGGCCCCCAGCGTATCGAGCTGCTGCATCACCTCCAGCCGACGCTCGGCCTCGCGGGTCAGCTTCTTGCCGTGCGGCAGGGTGAGGTAGGCGTAGGCGCGGGTTTTACTGCGCCCAACCCGGCCACGCAGCTGGTACAGCTGGCTGAGGCCGAACATATCCGCGCGGTCGATAATCATGGTGTTGGCGGTTGGGATGTCGATGCCGGATTCGATAATGGTGGTCGAGAGCAGCACGTCGTATTTACCGTCATAGAACTCGTTCATCACCTTATCGAGCGTGGCCGCGCCCATTTGCCCGTGGGCGGCGACGATCTTCACCTCGGGCACGAGTTTTGCGAGTTTGTCGTTGAGTTCCGCCATGTATTTTACACGCGGAGTAACAACAAACACCTTCCCACCGCGATGATACTCGCGCAAAATCGCCTCGCGCAGCACCACGGGGTCCCACGGCATCACATAGGTGCGCACGGCCAGACGATCGACCGGCGGGGTAGTGATGAGCGACAGCTCGCGCACCCCGGCAAGCGATAGTTGCAGCGTGCGCGGAATGGGGGTGGCCGAGAGCGTCAGCACATGGATGTTGCTCTTGAGCTGCTTCAGTTTTTCCTTCTGCGCCACACCGAAATGCTGTTCTTCATCGACAATCAACAGGCCGAGATTCTTGAACTGCACCCCGGCGGCCAGCAGTGCATGCGTGCCGATGACAATATCCACCTTGCCTTCGGGCAGCAGCGCCTTGGTTTCCGCCGCTTCTTTCGCGCTGGTCATGCGCGACAGCATGCGAATGGTGAAGAAATTATTGCAATCGGCAGAAGCTTTTTTACTGGCTGCGTCACGGTCGGCACTATTTTCTGCGCCATGGAGCGCTTTCGAGAAATCCCGAAACCGCGCGGTGAATGTTTTGTAGTGTTGCCGCGCGAGAAGCGTCGTCGGGACAATCACCGCCACTTGCTGGCCACAGGATGCCGCCACAAACGCCGCGCGCAGGGCGACCTCGGTTTTGCCGAAGCCCACATCGCCGCACACCAGCCGATCCATCGCATGCCCGGCGAGCAGGTCGGCCCGCACTTCCTCGATTGCGTTCAACTGATCGTCCGTCTCTGTATAGGGGAAACGCGCCACGAATTCGTCGTAAAGCCCGCTATCGGCCACCAGCTCCGGCGCGACAGTCGCCGCCCGCTCGGCCGCTACCTTGATGAGCGCTTCCGCCGCCATTTTGAGGCGTTTTTTCAGGGCGGATTTGCGCTTCTGCCAGGCCACGCCGCCGAGTTTATCGAGCGCGACCGGCCCCTCGGTGCTGCCATAGCGGGTGACGAGGTCGATATTCTCAACCGGCAGAAACAGTTTATCGTCACCGTCATAGATGAGGGTCAGGCAGTCATGCCGGTTGCCGTTCACCTCAACCGTAATCAGCCCGGCGAAACGGCCAATCCCATGCTCGCGGTGGACGATGAGTTCGCCCTCGAGGAAGCTTGCCGCCTCGGCCATAAAGGCTTCGGATTTCTTGCGTTTTTTTACCGTGCGGATGATGCGCTCGCCGAACATATCCTGCTCGGTGAGGAGGATAAAGTCGGACGTGATGAAGCCCTGCTC
>CAZUOS010000102.1:0-3394 GCA_964621415.1 uncultured Azospirillum sp. | reverse complement strand
GCACCACGCAGATACTCAAGGAGGATGTCCTTCAGATGCTGCCCCTCCTCCAGCTTACGGTTATAAAGCTGCGGCGCGAGGCGCAGATTCAGATTGATGAAGGCTTCGCCGCCAAACGGCGATAGTGTCATCCGGCTATGCGTGCGCCAGCAATGCAGCAGTTGATCATGGCTGAGAAACAGCGCCTCGGGTGGCACGGGGTTATAGTTCCCCTCTTTGCCCTGATGCAGCTTCCGCGCCTGGTAATAATCGGCGACGGCTTCGCTGCGCTCCTGCATCAGGCCGCTTAGGCGATGGTCGTAGCTCAGGATCGCGCCGTCGCAATAATCCGCCAGGGTTTCGAGCTGCTCGTAAAAGAGCGGCAGCCAATGCTCCATCCCCGGATAGGTGCGCCCCTCGCTGATGCTGGCATAGAGCGGATCGTCTTTCGTCACCGCACCGAACATTTCCAGATAGCGCGTGCGGAAGCGCGAAATCGTCTCGGGTTGCAGCAGCACCTCGCCAATCGCCCGCAGCTCCAGCGAGGGGATCGCCGCATCGCTGATCTGGGTGAGGGGATCGAAAGATTTCAGCGTCTCCACCTCGTCGCCGAACAAATCAATGCGCACCGCATCGTCATAGCCCGAGGGGAACAGATCAATCAGCGAGCCGCGCACGGCGTATTCCCCCGCCTCCATCACCTTGCCCACGCGGGTATAGCCATTGGCGGTGAGGAAGGCGAACAGCGCCTCGCGGTTGAGCGTGTCGCCCGTGGCGATGGCAAAGCGCGCGCGGGCAAACACCGCACGCGGCGGCAGTTTCTGGCTGATGGCGTTGATGGTGGTGAGCAGGAGGTAGGGCTCAGGGTTCGGGGTTCGGGGTTCGGGAGCGGCAGTGCCAGCTTTTTTCCCTGACCCCTGATCCCCGAATCCTGACCCCTTCTTTGCCACCAGCGCCCCAAAACAATTCAGCCGCTCAGCCACAACGGCCTGGCTCGGCCCGATGCGGTCATAGGGCAACGTATCCCAGGCAGGCAGGGTCAGCACCTCGACCTCAGGCATCAGGAAGCGGCAAAGCGCGGCCATGGCGGCCATGTCTTTATCCTGCGGCAGCACATGCACGATGGGCTTGCCGGATACCCGCATCGCCTCGGCCAGCACATAGCCATGCGCGGCCAGCGGCGCTTCGAGATGGCTATGCCCATCCTTCAGGGATTGTAAAAGCGAAGCAGGAATCGGCATGCGAGCGGGGGATCTGGTTCTGTGTTTTCACTATTAAAGAATGCCCTTAGGCAATTTTCTGTGCCCGAAGCTCCTCGAGCAGCGGCGCATATTCGCCCTTGGGGCACGGGGTTTTTTCCGTCAGCCAGGCCCAGATTTCGGCGTCGTCCTCATCGAGGAAGGCTTCAAAAAGGCTCAGTTTTTCATCCGGCAGCTGGGCCAGGCGCTGGTCGCAATAGGTGCCGAGCACCAGGTCGGTTTCCTTGCAGCCGCGATGCCAGCTGCGGTATTGCAGACGTTTCAGCCACAGATCGTGGGGTAATGGCGGGTTCAGGGTCGTATCGGGGGACATTGCTTGACTCATCAGCGTTGGGCGGCGCAGCATAGGCGCAGTTTCATTCCAAGGCAAGGGGCGCATCATGAATTCACTGGCAGAAGAACCGCCCCGGCTGGATATCCTGGCCCCGCGCAAAGGCGAAGGCCAGCTGCTCCTCACCCAGAAAAACGAAAGCCAATCGGTGATTATCACCGGCACCAACGCGGTGGTGGATGCGCTGCTGGGCTACGCGCCCGAGGAATTGCTGGGCCGCAAGGTGGAAACCGTGCTCGGCACCGAAGTGGCGGGTTTACTGGCCGACGATCTCGACTATACCGACGGCGCACCCGATTTCGGCGACCTGCTGGAGCGCATCCGCGACGTGCGCCTGCGCCGCCGCAATGGCGAGGAGTTCACCATCGCCCCGAAGCTGACGCGCGTGGTCTCGCTGGATCGTAACGCCTGCTTCCAGATCATCATCCCGAACGAGCGCGAGCGCATCACCGCGTCCAAGCTGCGCGAGTTTCTGGCCCTGAACCTCGAAGGCCGCGCCGAGATCGATGCGGCCACGGGGCTGCCCAATCACACTAGCCTGCGCGCGTTTCTGCCGCAATTGCGCCATTACCTACCCGCCGAGCAAACGCCCATGGCCTGCGCCGTGATTCGGGTGGATCGCTACAAAAAAAGCCTGGCGCGCTATGGCACGGAGGGGTGCCTGGCGCAGCTGAAGTTCGTGGCTGGCTGCTGCAAAACCGCCTTCCGCAGCGAGGATATGCTCTTTCAACTCTCCGACCATAGCCTCGGGGTGATCCTGTTCGATATCAGCCACGAATCGGCTCGGGTGGTGTTCAACCGTCTGCGCTGGAAAATCCGTAACCAGCGCTTTACCTTTGGCGGCAAGGCCGACTTCTCGGTGACGGTCAGTGTCGGGTTCGACGCGCTGCGCCCCGAGGCGGAGTCCCTCAAAACCTTCGAGCATTGCGAAGTCACCATGATGGGCCTGGGCGACGATGAACGCAACGCCCTGATAGACCTTGCAATAGCTTGATTTATAGCGATTTTATAGCACCTCAGCGGCTTTATGAAGATTTGATGACAGCGCGTGTTTCTGCTCGCTATCTGGGGCGGTGGGCCTAGAATCCGGCGGTTATTCTATGACCACCGAACCGCACATTCCGACGTTGAGGAAAGCCTCGTCGGCGCTACGCAGCGCCGAGTGGTTGGCCGAGAACGCCTATATCGCCCCGGGCTTCCACCGCCTGCTCACGGCGGGCGGGCTGACGCTTGGCCTCTGGGGCGGGCGCAAGCTGATGGATGTGATCGTCGCGCGTAATACCGGCAGTCAGCAGGAGACCGAGACCTCGCAAGTGCTCGAGATTCTGCACCCGCTGCATGGCGCGCTGCGCTATAACCCCTACTCCGATGCCCCGGCCGACCGTTGGAAGTTCGTGGCCGATCGCTTCGCGCCGCTGCTGTTTGGCGCCGTGGGCGCCTATCTTGGCGGACGGGTGTTTTTCCATGGCACCTATCTCAGCGGCAAGCCCTTCTCGCCCGCCAGTGCAGCCGCAAAAACCGCCTGGCAGGAAGGCCGCCACGCGACCGACGCGCTCGACACCCTGCTGGGCCTGGCCCATGCGGATGCCACGCGCAAATGGGCAGCCGCCACGTTTGTGGAGGGGAGCGCCGCAGGCATGCACCTTCCTGGTGCGCTCTGGCCCTTCAATAACGGCATGATTGCGGTGAGCTTTCAGCAGGGCGCACGGCGGAGCATTTCCTTCCCCTGGCTTCGGCCCATCAACCGCTGGCTCGGCAATTATGGTGCCAGCTCGCGCTATCTCTATGCCGCCCAGCGCGACACCGTGAAATGGATCGAAGCCAA
>CAZUOS010000101.1:0-5579 GCA_964621415.1 uncultured Azospirillum sp. | reverse complement strand
GGTGCTGAGCCAAAACGAGATTCACCCGAAAGCACGGATTAAAACAGTGGGGCAGTTGGGATAAGGGAGTGGTTAGAATTCAGAATTCGGAGTTCAGTGATCGCGTGAGAATGGCATTGTTGTGCTACTTCCGCAAACCCACTGAATTCTGAATTCCGAATTCTGACCACGTGAGCGTAGCGAATGAAACTAAAACGCATCAGCGCGGGCAGCATTGCAGAGGCCCTCACTATCGCCCGGCGGGAACTGGGCGACGAGGCCGTGCTGCTTGAGACCAAGAAAGCGCCGCAGGGGAAAGGCGTTGTCGTCACCTTTGCGATGGAGGTGGCGGACGAGCCGTTGTTTGCCGATGATCCTATCAGCGATGCGTGGGAGGCGGAAGTCCGGTCATTGCACACGCCGTCATGGCGAGTGGAAGCGACTCGAAGAGAGGCGAAGCCAACCAATCCAGCGAAAGAAAAAATATCTGCTGGATTGCTTCGCTCCGCTCGCAATGACGCGCCCCCGATTTCGCAGACGTTCCGTAACGATAATACTTTCCGCCCGGAATCTCCCGCGCTTGAGATTATCCACGAAACGTTCGCCTACCACACCGTGCCGGAGGCGCTGGCTGGGCGCTTGCTCGCGCATATCCACAAACAACGGCTGATGCGCGGGCCCGCGCTCGAGGTGGCGGCGACGGCGCTTGCCGATGCCTTCACCGAGCTACTGCCCTTCCAGCCCCTCACAACGCAATCACTGCCGAAACAGGCGCTGATGCTGATTGGCCCGCATGGTGCGGGCAAAAGCTCGACATTGGCGAAGCTTGCGAGCAGCCTCGCGGTGGCTGGGGCGCCGGTGGTGCTGGTCTCGACCGATATGGAACGCCTGGGCGCGGCCGATGCGCTGCGCGAGGTGGCGCGCATCCTGAAATGCGATTTTTACCCGTGCGAAAAGCGCCAGCAGCTGAAGCTCCTCACCCAGCAATATCTCGGCAAGGCCTGGGTGCTGGTCGATAGTGCCGGGGCGAATATCTATGATTTTCAGCACATGAAGGCGCTGGGAGAGTTCGCAAGCCTGGCGAGTGTCGAGCCGATTCTCACCTGCCCGGCGGGAATGGATGCGAGCGAGGCCGAGGAAATGGCCCGCGTGTTCGATTTTCTGCCGATTACGCGGATGATGGTAACCCGGCTCGATGCCGCGCGCCGCCTCAAGGGCGTGTTCGCCGCGCTTACCACCGGCGGCTATGCGCTGGCGAATGCCACCGCCTCGCCCTCGCCCGCCGAGCCATGCACACCGCTCACCCCCGCCACTCTCGCCCGCACCATGCTGCGCGACCATGCGCAGCGGATGGGAGGGTGAGATGAAGGCGGGGGTCAGAATTCGGAATTCAGAATTCAGTGGAGCGAAATCTTGCGGCCACGCATCGCTGAATTCTGAATTCCGAATTCTGAATTCTAAATTTTGCATTAACTCCCGAGGTACCCCATGACCACCCCAATTTTACGTGGTGAAAACATTATCGCTGTGGCGTCTGGCAAGGGCGGCGTCGGCAAAACATGGTTCTCCATCACGCTTGCGCATTTGTTTGCCCGTGCGGGCCGCAAAACCCTGCTGTTCGATGGCGATATTGGCCTTGCCAACGTGGATGTGCAGCTGGGCCTCACCCCGGTGCGCGACCTCGGCGCGGTGTTCGCCGGGCAGTGCCGCATGAAAGAAGCCATCACCCGCTACGATGCAGGCAAGTTCGATATTCTCGCCGGCCGCTCTGGCTCTACCTCCATGGCATCGCTCGGGGCCACGCGGATGATGCCCGCGGCCGAGCAGCTCGTCGCCCTCGCGAAAGAATACGACCATGTGATTATCGACCTTGGCGCGGGCATCGAGCAGCATGTGCAGGTGATGTCGGCGCTCGCCTCGCGCGTCGTGGTGGTGTTGACGGACGAGCCGACCTCCCTCACCGATGCGTATGCGTTCATCAAGCTCTGCGTCACGCGCGAGAACCCGCCCGCGATCGAGGTGGTGGTGAACCAGGCGCAATCACAGAAAGAGGGCGAGAGCACCTATCAGGCCATCAACCGCGCGACGACGAACTTCCTCAAGTTCTCGCCGCCGCTGCTCGGCATCATCCGCAAGGATAATAAGGTGAAGGATACGATCCGCAGCCAGTCTTCGCTTATCACCACCGCGCCGCACACCACCGCCGCTAGTGACGTGGCGACGATTTCGATTAAGTTGATGAAAAAGGAGTAACGCAAGGATTCTCTCCAACCGCACGGACCATATCGCCCCTCGGTACGCCCTATGAACACGCCCATCGTCCCCTCAGCGCCGGTTAGCCCGATCATCACGATCCAGCCCGTTGCGCCGCATGTGCCGAACCCAGAGGCAGGGGCGAACCCGCTGGCGAATGTGCCCACTGGCACGTTGGTTGAAGGGTTTGTGGTGAACCGCGACGGGCAGAATAACCCCATTTTGCGCACGCCTATTGGCGATTTGCGGGTGACGAGCGAAGTATTCCTCAAAACCGGCAGCGAGGTGGTGTTTCGTGTGGATACCTCGCAGGCGAGTCTCGCGCGCATCCTCACGGTGGATGGGCTGAACCCGCAGGATTACAACGCGCAGAATAACGCTCGCAGCTTGCTGACCGATACGGTCAGCACTTCGGCCTTGCTGCCGAATCTGGCGCGGGCTGGGGCGATGGCAATGCCGCAGCCGACCGCCACCCCCATGCTCGCGGCCATGCTGTTGCAAGCAACGCCGCCCTCGCCGCTACTAACCTCGCTACAAGCCACGCAAACCCTGCCCTTTCTGGCACAATTGCGAGCATTGCGCCCTGGGGCAACGCTGCGGATGGCGGTCTATGACCTGCAATTGCCGCCCAGCCCCGTCGCCGTGCGCGATGTGCCGGAAAGCCCGCATCTGCAAGGTTTGTTGCCACCTAAGCTCCCTCTCTCCATGAATCAGGGCGGGGAAGCGGCCAAAGCCATGCCCTTGCCCCTGCTTGCAGCGGAAATGGAGGCGGCGCATCCGCAGGTTGCTGGGGCGGGGGTGGCGCGCGCGCAAGCTCGGCCAGAAGTGCCGACAGCGCCTGCGCCCCCTGCCCCTGCGCCAGCCAACCCGGCGGCCCCCGCCACCACCCCACGCGCGACGCCTGAACATTCACCTGAAGCTGCCCCTGCGCGCCCCACGTCCGATGTGCCGACCGCAGCGCCCACCACCCGGGCACCTATCCCGGCGGCGGCGATGCATGCCTATGGGATGAGCGCGCCGCGCCCCATGGTGGCAGCACCCATGGCCACCGCTGCGCAGACGACGCCACTTACCGCCCCTCACCCCGCGGCACCGGCGGCACCGGCTGCTGCCTTACCGCCCGACCAGCTTGAGGCACAGGTGATCGGCCATGAAGCGGATGGAGCGAATATTCTGCATACCGCCGTCGCTAGCCTGAAAGTCTATACCCCGCAGCCTTTGCCAACGGGCACCAGCTTACGTATTCGGCTGGAAGCAGCCCCCGCCGCCGAAGGGGCACCGCCCACTAGCGTGACGGGAACGACGGCCGAAACGGGCGATGCCGAAGGCTGGGAGCCGCTGGGCCAGGCGCTGAAACGGCTGGAAGCCACCGCGCCAGACGAGGCGCGCGACCTCAGCGCGCGGCTGCCTGCCCCGAATGCGCGCCTTGCCAGCCATTTACTCACCTTCTTCACCGCTATCAAAACCGGCGATATCGAGGCAGCATTGCCACGCCGGTTATGGCGCGCGCTCGAGGTGGCCTCGCCTGATATCCTCGCCAAACTGCGCCGCAGCGGCGAAGCGCTGGAGGCCCTGCCCTCTGCCGCGCCGGGCAACCCCTGGCAGGCGTTTTCGCTGCCGATGTTGGTGGGGGGGCAGTTGCAGGCCGTGACCCTCTACCTCCACCGCGACAAGGAGGAGCAAGCCAGCGACGAAGCGGCCCGCCGTGCGCAAGGCCAGCGGTTTATCCTCGAGGTGGGGCTTTCCGAGATTGGGGCCATGCAGTTCGATGGGTTCGTGCGCGCGCGCGAGGTGAAGCAAAGTTTCGATCTCGTGGTGCGCTGCGCCCGCCCGCTCGACGCCCCCTTGGCGCAGGATATCCGCGATATTTTCGATACCAGCCTCAAAACGACCGGGCTGGTGGGTCAGCTTGTTTTTCAGCACGGGGCGGAACATTTCGTGCGGCCCGTGGCGAAGCCTACCGCCATCCAAGGCGGCGTCGTGGCTTAGATCGCCTCATCCCATTACACGCATGCATTGGCCGAAAGCGCCAATTTGCGCACGCGCGGGCCATCGAGCGTGTGGTGGCTAGCGATGAGCACCATGCCGCCCTGCTCCAGCCGCGTCTCGATCAGCCGGTGGAGGAGTTCGACCCCGCCTGCATCCAGGTTGCTGGTGGGCTCATCCAGCAGCCACAGGCTTGCTTGCATGGTGATGAGGCGGGTGAGCGCAACCCGCTGCTGCCACCCGGCGGAAAGGCTTTCGACCGTGGCGTCAGGAATATCGCTCAAGTCGAAATAATGCAGCGCGGCGGGAATCAGCTCGGGGCAACCGGCCGCGCGCGCCCAAAACGCGACATTATCATACACGGAAAGGCTGGGGGTCAGCCCCCGCTTATGGCCTGCGTAAAGAGGCGGGGTGGCGGCAGGCCACGCGCCATTCACCCGGATTTTCCCAGAAACCGGGCGCAGCAGCCCCGCGACGGTTTTTAGCAGAGTCGACTTTCCCGCCCCGTTACTACCGTGGATAGCAAGCAGGCTACCGCCTTCAAGCGTCAGGGTGATGGGGGCCGTCAGCGCGGCATCCTCGCGCCCGACAACCAGATCGACCAGCTCCAGAGTGTGACTTTTCATCCCCGCCTCGAAAGGAAATGCAGCGCATGGTTGCAGTGAATTGCTTTTTATTTGCGTCGCGCCGCGTGCGGTTAATAATTCATTCACGTTTTTGATACAAGATGTTGTTCTAACTACCAGAGCCGCTGAATGAAAAGAAACGTGAAGGAATAAAGCGTCATCCCGGGCTTGTCCCGGGATCTCCCGACGCAGGCAGAGCCTGAAACAAACGCTGTTTTATGCTCTTCCCATTTCGGGAGATCTCGGGACAAGGCCGGGATGACGCCCTCACTTTTGCGTTTTTGCACCACCAACCCCAGGAGCATGACCCATGGCCACCAACAGCCTCAACAGCAAAACCACCCTTGCCGCCGGCGGCAAAACCTACACCGCCTATTCCATTCCGGCAGCAGGAAAGGCCCTGGGGGTGGATTTCGCCCGCCTGCCCTTCTCGCTGAAAGTGCTGCTTGAGAACCTGCTGCGCAACGAGGACGGCCAGACGGTGACGAAAGAGGACATTGCCGCCTTCGGCACCTGGCTTGCCACCAAAAACGAACCGCGCGACATTGCCTACCGCCCTGCCCGCGTGCTGATGCAGGATTTTACGGGCGTGCCTGCGGTGGTGGATCTCGCCGCGATGCGCGACGCGGTTGCTAAAATGGGCGGCGATGCCGAGCGCATCAACCCGCTTTCGCCGGTGGATCTCGTCATCGACCACTCGGTGATGATTGATTATTATGGCACGCCGGATGCCTT